>NZ_JBHJQI010000010.1:0-110014 GCF_042262805.1 Streptomyces sp. NPDC056361 | reverse complement strand
GCCCCACCCCGGTTCGCCCCGGGGTGGGGCCCTTCCTGTTCGTGCTGGGTAGCGGCTGACCGGACGCCCATGCGGGATCGACGTCCGGTCGTGGGCCCGAGGGTTGCTCCAAGGCCCGGGGAGTCGGACGGCCGCGGGCCGGCGTCGAACGAGACGAAGCAGTGGGCGCCTGCCTGGAAAAATCCAAGGTCAGACGTCCTTTTTGTATCCCTGCCGGATCTTGATCGGGGTCCTCGCAAGGTCGGTGGTCCGGACGAGGCCCTCGGGCCGCCAAGGGGCATTGGCGCCGACGCCGCCAGGCCGGTGACTGCCCGCGGCCCTGCTTACCACCCTGCGTTCCCTTCTGCCGGTGCGAACGCAGCGACAAGGCATGGTGGTCGCGCTCGTTCCGGCCGGCACAGGCTTTCGTCCGAACCTATCGGCCTGCTCGTGCGTGCCCAGTCGATGCCGGGGCGCGGACGATGTCACGGCGTGGTTCAGGAATCCTCCTCCAAACCGATGGCCTCCTCGAGAGAGTCGAATACCTCGCCAGTAGTACGTCGGTGTTCCTCCAACAGTGCCAGCGCAATCGCGTCGAGCTTGCGCTGGACAGCACGGTCTGCCCGCCGCTCGGCGTTCTTGAGGAGGGCCAACAGCAGCAGGGTCACCGACACCATGGTGTCCCCGACAAGAAGCTGCCAGCTCAGTGACAAACCCGCGGCATGGACCCCGATGAAGGCTCCGACGAGCAGCAGGCAGAACGAGAAGAACAGAGGGGAGCTCGTCAGGTTCGACGCTCGCTCCGCGAGGCGTTCGAACGGGCCTCGCCCTTTGCTTCCTCGTTCCGAAGGGTGCTGCAGGGTCATACTCCGTGAGTACCGCAGGAGGACGTGGACCGCATCCTGCCAGTGCGCCCGCAGTGCGTGCCCGGTCTGCCGCACGGGTGATCCGCTCCGGTCCGCTACCGCGCGCACACTGCCCGGCAGCTTGAGCCGTAGGCCGCCCTGGAGTGGGAGGCTGAAGGGTGAGGGTGCCGACGAGACTCGGGACAGCCGAACGGGATGGGGCATCCCGTCTGCCGCAGAAGGTGGCAGGAGCGCCTTGGAGGCCGACGTGACGCGCGCAGAGTGGCTCCTGGTCCCCGGTGAACGCGGCAACACGGCGACGGGCCTGGACAGGCGTCGCCCGGACGCGAAGGCATGGTCCGACGGGAATCAGGCACACGCCCTGGTTCACGGCGCCGCGTACTTCAGCGAACTCCTGGCGGCGATCCGAGTGATGCGCTCGGGCGACCTGCTTCTGTTCACCGACTGGCGCGGCGATCCCGAGGAGCGGCTCGCCGGGCAGGGCACCGAGATCGGCACGGTCCTGTGCCGGGCGGCGAGGCGTCACGTCGTCGTCAAGGGGCTGCTCTGGCGTTCCCACCTGGACGGTCTCCGGTTCAGCCAGGAGGAGAACCGCCGATTCGGCAAGGAGATCGAGGAGGCGGGCGGCGAGTGCCTGCTCGACATGCGGGTGCGGCCCGGAGGCTCGCACCACCAGAAGATGGTGGTGCTGCGTCACCCCGGCCGCCCGGAGTTGGACGTGGCGTACGTCGGAGGGATCGATCTCTGCCGCAACCGCAACGACGATGACATCCACCGCGGCGACCGCCAGTCTCTGCCCATGGCCTCCGCCTACGGTCCGCACCCACCGTGGCACGACGTCCAGCTCGCCCTTCGCGGCCCGGTCGTCGGGGATGTCGAAGCCGTGTTCCGCGAACGATGGCAGGACCCCGCCCCGCTCAGCCGCAGTCCGGTCACCCGCCTACGCGCGCTGATGCACCGGGAGGACACCGACGCGGACATCCTGCCGCCGCAGGTCGCCGATCCGGTTCCGTGCGGCACGCACACCGTGCAGGTGCTGCGCACGTATCCGAACCGACTGCTGCTCGGGTACCCCTTCGCACCCGACGGGGAGCGGAGCATCGCACGGGGGTATCTCAAGGCGCTGCGCCGGGCCCGGGCGCTGGTCTACGTCGAGGACCAGTACCTGTGGTCGCCGAAGGTCGTGGCCTGCTTCGCGCAGGCACTGTCCAGGAACCCCGGACTGCTGATGATCGGAGTCATCCCCACGGTCCCGGAGCAGGACGGCCGGCTCACCCGGCCCATGAACCTGGTCGGCCGGGTCACCGCCCTGGACGAGCTGCGTCGCGCGGGCGGCGACCGGGTCGCGTTGTACGGACTCGAGAACCATGCAGGGACCCCCGTGTACGTGCACGCCAAGGTGTGCGTGATCGATGACGTGTGGGCCTCCGTGGGCTCCGACAACATCAACCTCCGCTCGTGGACCCACGACTCCGAACTCAGCTGCGCCGTCGTCGACGAGTGCCCGGACTCTCGGCAGCCACGCGACCCCGGAGGGTTGGGCGACGGTGCCCGCGTCTTCGCCCGGGAGCTGCGTCTGGGGCTCATGCGCGAGCACCTCGACGTGCAGGGGGCCGAAGGGCAGCAGGCGGCGGACCCGGACGCGCTGTGTGACCCGGCGACCGCCTTCGGCGCCTTCGAGGAGGCTGCCGCCGCGCTCGACGCATGGCACGAAGGCGGCCGCCGTGGTCCACGGCCGGCGGGCCGTCTGCGCCGGTACACAGCCCCGGACCTCTCCGGAGCGCAGAGGGCGCTGTCGACCCCCCTGCACCACGTCCTGGTCGATCCGGACGGTCGTCCGCTGGGGCTGCGGCGCCGCAACACGTTCTGAACGAGTGAAGGGCAAGCCGAAGGAAGCCGCCGGAAAGGCGACGGGCACAAGCGCCTGGAGCCGGAAGGCAAGACGGACCAGATGGAGGGCAAGGCCCGGGAAGCGGGCGAGGCGGTCCGTGACCGTGCCAAGGGCGCAGCAGGCTGTCTACCAGTAGTGCCGGCGTCCGCCGACCTCGCGACCGACCGCGCCGAGGATCCAGAGGATGGCGCCGATGACCACGAGGATGATCCCGATGGTCCAGAGAATACTGATGCCGGCCACGAGGCCGATCACGAGCAAGATGATGCCGAGGACAATCATGGTGTCCTCCGATTCCGCTGAAGATTCCCTCCCAGCGTAGGCGTCACTTCCGCTCGTGGCTTCCGGGACCGGAGCTTCGGCCGGGGACTGTCCGGCACCGTGATCTCAGGACGGGTGTCCTGGTGAGAGCTTCTCCCGGCCGCCAGGCCACCCTGCCGAACTCGTCGATGTCGTCGCCGGTCCGCCCGCCGAACAGCTCGGCGACCTGTTTCTGGTCGCGGCGCAGGGCGTGTACGGCGAGGTGGGAGGCGTGGTGTGCGGTGCGGTAGGTGCGGTTGGCGGTGGAGATCCACACCATGAAACGGGGCGGCTCGATCGAGCATGGTGACGCGAAGCCCACCAGGCAGCAGCCCTGCTCGCCGTGTGCTGCCGCCGTGACGGCGTACATCGGGTGGTCGAGCACGTCGGTGAAGCCGTCGAGGCCGGTCACGTTCGGCTCCTCGGCTCCGTAGGCAGCAGGGGACTGCGGAGCGCTGAGCGCCCCGACCTCCAGGCTTCGTGCAGGTGGGCACCCAGTTCGTCCTCCAGCAGGACGGTGGCCGCGCACCCGAAGGCGATGTCCGGCTCCAGTGCGGGTTCGTCGGCGAGGAGACCTCCGATGACCTCACGACGTACGACCTGTTCGTGGACGGCGTCCGCTTCGGCGTGCTCTGCGTAGAAGTGCTCGGCGGCCGGCCCCGCGCCGCAGCGCCGCACGGCCTCGGCGAGCCTTCGGGAGCCGGGAGGTGAGGTGACCTCGACACAGGCGAAGTGGCCGACCAGGGCTCCGCGCAGGGCCCGGTGGAGTCCGAAGAGGGACATCAGGTTGACCGTGGCGAGCAGCGGGGCGGGGGCGTGGTCCAGGTAGTGGCCGTAGGTCGGATCCAGGTCGAGGTCGGTCATGAGGTCCGCGAAGAGCTGCGCGTGAATGCGCTCGGGGTGACCGGCGCCGAACTCGTCGTACTCGACGGCCACCATCGCGGCCTTGGCTCGGCCGGTCAGCCTCGGGATGACCCAGGCGTGCGGGTCCGCCTCCTTGAGGTGGTAGAGGGAGCGCAGGGCGGCGTACTCGCGCAACTGCCACAGCTCGCCCTCGGTTTCCAGGTAGTGGGTGACGCTGTCGGCCGGATTCACCTGTTCGACGAGCAGCGGGGCGAAGGCATCCTCGACGGATCGGGGCCCACCGGTGAGTGTGGCGCGCAGCGCGTCGAGGAACAGGGATTCCGACTCCTGCCGCAGACGGAGCAGGTCCGGGTCCCATTCGCGATCGTCGTCGACGCCCTCGAAGCCCCGGTAGTGGAGTTCGTACAGCAGGTACAGCGCGAGCTGGAGGTCTTCTCCCCAAGGGTCCGCTCTTCGGATGCTGGCCTCGGTGTACGCGGGTGGCCGGTCGGTCCGCAAGGCTCTCTCCACGGCGCTCGACAGGTCGCCCCGCGCGGCGGCGAGGCGGGGGCCGGTGGTGGTTTCCGGGGCGCTCGGGCTGGGAGGGGTCATCGGGGTCTCCCGTCCTCGGTGGGCGCGACGGCTCGCTCGCGGGATCGGTGGCTGGTGTCGCACCAGGGATACGCACGGCTGCGGCGGCACATGCAGACCGCGACCATGAACCGATCGGATCGGGCGAGGGTCCCGTCGGCCAGCACGATTTCCACCGGGCCCTCGATCAGGATCGGGCCCTGCGGGTCGATGGCGATCCGGCGGGCAGGAGGTGAGGGGATCGGGGCGGTCGCGGAGGTGGCCGACGGGGCCGTGGCGGAGGGTGCTTCGACGGCCGCCGCGGTGATGGCGCACGGCGCCACACCGTCAGGGGTGCGCGGCACGGATGATCACCAGTTCCTCGCGCTCGTCGCCGTCGCCCGCCAGGCCCTGCCTCCGCAGCCAGGTCCGCCGCGCACGCAGTACCGGACCCCACGGGACCGAGGCGCGCGCCGTCACCTCGGCGGCCAGCCCGCCCGCTTCCAGACGGGCCACGGTGGCCGGTGGACCGCACATCCCGGAGTGCACCATCAGCAGGACCCCGCCGGGTCGCAGCAAGGCCGGCGCACACGCGCAGACGCGGTCGATGACTCTCCGCCCGTCGGGGCCGGCGTCCCAGGCGCGGGTCGCCCCGTGCGGCGGCGGCCGGGGTCGCGCCGAGGGAACGTAGGGCGGGTTGGTGAGGACGACGTCGAAGCGTCGGCCCTGGGTACGGGTCGCGAAATCGCCGTGCATCACTCTCAGTGGCAGTCCCTGCCGGAAGGCGTTCAGGCCGGCCGCGATGACCGCGGGCCACGAGACGTCGACCGCTTCGACTCGGGCCCCGGTACGCGCTGCGGACAGGGCGAGAGCACCTGTTCCGGTGCCGATGTCCAGCACGTAGGTGTCAGCGTCCATCCGTTCGTGGGAGAGAGCCTCCGCGAGGAGCCAGGTGTCGGCCTGCGGGCGATAGACGCCAGGCAGGGCGATGAGCCGTCTGGGAGGCATGCCGAAGCTCAGAGCCGTAGTGGGCACCATGAACCTCCGGATCTCTGGGGCCGTCGGGCTGGGAAACGTCGTCGATGACGAGGGAACGAGTGTCCGGGATCGCGACCCCTCACCGGCGTCCGCCGTTTCCTGCGACTCGGAGGGAACGGGGTCGCCTGCCTTGCTCGGCCGCCGACATACGGGAGGGGACTCCTTCGTGTCAGGACACTGCTCCATTGTTGCGCGGAGCTACGTCGTCCGCTTGCTCGGTGCGTCCGCATCACCTGTCGGGGCGTTGGCGGGCCGCGGACGGTGGACGCAGGGCGGCTTCGACTTCTCGCGGGGGTTGCCAGGTGGCCAGGGTGGAAATCGAGCGGTTGTTCGCTCTATCCGGTCAGGTGTGGCGGACCACGACGGCGTTCGGCATCGCCCGGCTCGCCGCGTTGGGTCTCTCATTCGGCACGGCGGTGGTGGTGCGGAACGGCGCTTCCTCGGGTTCCTCGATAGGCGTGCCCAGTCAGAACTAATATGTACGGGTAGTCCTAATTTGTTAGGGAAGTGGTCGATCATGTCGGGCAAGGAGAAGGGTCGGGCCAAGGCCGAGCAGGCCAAGGGCAAGCTCAAGGAGACGGCGGGCCGTGCGGTGGGCAACGAACGCCTGACCGCCGAGGGACGTACCGAGAAGGCGAAGGGGAACGCCCGCCAGGCCAAGGAGAAGATCAAGGACGTCTTCAAGGGCTGACCCGTCGGCGGTGCGAGTCGTGGTCGAGGAGCTGCGGTGGGTGCCGAGCATGGTGGGTCGGCGAAGAGCTGTTCGCCCACGAACGCAGAGGAGGCGCCCATGTGAGACGGCATGTTCCTGCTCGTGGAGAGGGGCGAACGGCGGTGGCTGAATGAGAAGCGTGGGCGTGGAGGAAGAGCTGCTTCTCGTGCATGCCCGCAGTGGGGAGCCCCTCGCTCTGGCCGGTGCTGTCCTCGCGGCTGCGGACCGGTCCGCAGGGCAGCGGCCGCGCGGTGATGGCGCGCCAGGACACGCCTTCGAGAAGGAACTGCAGAAGGAGCAGCTGGAGTTCGCCACCAAACCGGTGACGGAGATGGGCGAACTCGCGGATGAAGTCACCCGGTGCCGCGCCGAGGCCGGTCGGCACGCCGCGTCCGCAGGCGCCGTCGTGGCGGCCCTCGCCACCTCGCCGCTACCCGCCCGGCCCTCGCTGAACGCGGGCAAGCGATACGCATGGCTGGGCGAACAGTTCGGCCTGACCGCACAGGAGCAACTCACCTGCGGCTGCCACGTCCACGTCTCGGTCGAGTCTGACGAGGAAGGTGTCGCCGTACTGGACAGGATCCGGCCCTGGCTCTCCGTGCTGACCGCGATGAGCGCGAACTCGCCCTTCTGGCAGGGGCAGGACAGCAGGTACGCGAGTTATCGCAGCCGGGTGTGGAACAGGCTGCCCTCGGCCGGCCCCATGCACGTCTTCGGCTCGGCCGATCGCTACCACGAGCAGGTCCGTGCCATGCTCGACACCGGAGTCCTGCGAGACGAGGCGATGATCTACTTCGATGCCCGGCTGTCCGCGACCTACCCCACGGTGGAAGTCAGAGTGGCGGACGTGTGCCTCGAAGCGTCGACGCCCGTACTCCTCGCCGCCTTGGTGCGCGCCCTCGTCGAGACCGCCGCCAAGGCTTGGCGCGAAGGAGATCCGCCCTCCCGCGTCAGCACGGACCTGTTGCGGCTGGCGTCATGGCAGGCCGGCCGTTCGGGTGTGGACGGCCCCCTCCTCCATCCCGAAACCATGAGGGAGGCGTCGGCGGCGGAGGTCGTCCAGGCGCTGTACGCCCATGCTCGGGACGCCTTGGTCGAGAGCGGCGACGACGAACGGGTCCGCGAAGGCGTCGCCGGTCTGCTGGAAGGGGGCAATGGGGCTCGCATCCAGCGCGAGCTCCTGCGCACGCATGGCAGCCTCGCCTCGGTGGTCACCCAGTGCGCGCGCATCACGAGCGACTCCCGAGCCTGAGATGCCAGAACCGACGGAGGAGGCGGGCGCGAGGAAGCCCCAGGCCACGAAGCCGGCTTCGTAGCGGGCGGCGACGCTCCGGCGCCGGGCGTCCGCCTGGAAGGCGAGGAGAAGGATCATGGCAGCGAAACGGACCGTCTACCACGTCGCACCGTCCGGCGAGCGGGCCGCCGCCGCGGGGGTGAAGTGGCAGGTCGAGGGCAGGGAAGGCCGCCGGCTGCTGCACGAGCCGCACCGGACCCAGGGAGACGCGATCGACTCCGCACGCCGGCATGCCAAGGAGCACACCCCCGCACAGGTCGTCGTGCATGCCCGCGACGGGCACATCAGAACCGCCTACACCTACGGCGACGCCCCCGCGGCATCCCCCGATGAACGTGGCCGTAGGGCAGGGGAACGCGGGGGCCTCTTCTAGGGCATCCCTGCGCGCTTCCTGTCCTGGCCGCCACCGTGCGGCATGCCGGACCGTGGCGGCGTCCACTGGAGCGCGGCGCCATTCATCCTGAAGCGGGTCACCTCGGCGAGCGGCGCGCCCGAGGTGATCACCGGGTGGTCTGCAGCACGCCCGAGGGCCCGTCCGGCGCGGTGCGTGGTGGGGCCTGGATGCGGTGGCGGCGTCATTCGCGCGTAGGACACCAGCAGATTCTTCGTCTGCTGGTGGTACGGAGTAAGCATCCCCCTGACCAGTGGGAATGATGGTCTATCACGTCATTGTCGGGGCACTGGACCGCGTATGGTCCGGATCTTCGTGAGGGACAGCGAAGGCGCAGGCGGCGTCGGCAGAGCTGGCGTATGGGGCCTGGGCTCGGGGGGCATGCCGGCTCGGACTGCATTCGGCGCCCGTCGAGGGCCATCCTGTAGCCGGACACGGCGAGCCGAGTGTTCCGCTGCTGACTCCAGTGTCGGGCGACGCAGCGCCATCGGGTACACCGGGCAGTCCTGGTCCGGGATTGGTGCGCGATCCCGCTGATTCGCCGGCGCCCGCGGCCTCGCCGCCGCTGGACACAGCGACGTGGCGAAATTCGCGGCGGCCGCCTCTGTGGCTGCTCTGGCCTACCGGTCGTCCGACGAGGCCGGGCGGCTTCATTCGGCGGCCACGGGGATGCTCGAACCGGAGCGCGCCCAGGAGCTGTTGCGCCGACATCTCCCACCTCCCTCCGTGAGGATCCTCGACGTCGGTGGTGGCCCGGTGCCCACGCGCGCTGGCTCGTTGAAGACGGCCGCACCGCGCACCTCGTGGGTCCCGTGTCGGAGTCCCACGGGCACGCAGCGCATGCTCCCAGGCGGATCAGCCCCGCAGCACGGTCCTGGCCAGGAAGTGGTGGCGCGTGTCCTCGTATTCGTGGGAGCGGTGCACCTGTGGTGCTCAGGCCATCCGGCGAAGCCGGATCACCGAGCTGGCGTAGTCGCCCTCGGGCAGGGCCGGGTCGATGCCGCGCCGGGCCAGGACGGCTCCGCTGTGGGCGGTGCCCTCCTCCACGTCCAGGTATCGGGCCGAGGGGTCCAGGGCCGGCAGGGCGAGTGCCGTCGGCGGGTGGCCGAAGCGGGTGGTGGGGCGCCAGGCGAGGACGGCGTGTTCGGTGCCGTCTTCGGAGGCGTAGTGCACGCCCGTCACGCCGCCGGGGCCGCTGAGGCGGTGCTGTCGCCCGTGCTGGACGAGGGGGCGGATCTCCTTGTAGCGGGCGACGAGCGCCGAGGCCTCGTCGAGTTCCTCCTCGGACCAGTGGGTGAGGTCTCCGCCGAGGCCGAGCGCTCCGGCCATCGCCACGTGGAAGCGGAAGCGCAGGGGCGTGGCGCGGCGGGTGGTGACGTTGGGGCTGTCGGTCACCCAGGCGGCCATGGCCTGGGCGGGGAAGAGCTGGCTGAAGCCGTGCTGGATGCCGATCCGGTCGACGGGGTCGGTGTTGTCGGAGGTCCAGGCCTGGTCGGTGCGGGCGAGGATGCCGAGGTCGACCCGGCCGCCGCCGCCCGCGCACGCCTCGATCCGCAGGCCGGGGTGGTCGGCTCGGAGGCGGTCCATGATGCGGTACACGGCGCGGGTGTGGTCGATCCACAGGCGGTCGGGGTCGGGGTGTCCCGGCCAACCCGCTTCGGTGACGACCCGGTTGGCGTCCCACTTGAGCCAGTCGACGGCATTGCCGCGGACCAGTCGGTCCAGGGTCCGGAGCGCCCACGCCTCGACCTCGGGGCGAGCGAAGTTCAGCATGAGCTGGTTGCGGAGCTCGGTGGGCTCCCGGGTGGGTGTGTGGACGACCCAGTCCGGATGGGCGCGGTAGAGGTCGCTGTCGCGGTTGACCATCTCCGGCTCGACCCACAGCCCGAAGTCCATGCCCAGGCGGTGCACCTCGTCGGCGAGCGGCCGCAGGCCGTCGGGGAAGGCGGCGGGGCGGGGTGTCCAGTCGCCGAGGCCGGCCAGGTCGCTGGTGCGTGCGCCGAACCATCCGTCGTCCACGACGAACAGCTCCGCTCCCAGGCGGGCGGCGAGGCGCGCCAGGTGCAGCTGTCCGGGATGGTCGACATCGAAGCCGGTGGCTTCCCACGAGTTGTAGAGGACGGGCCGGTCGCGGTCGGGGGAGGGGAGCACATGGGCACGGAGGTACGTGTGCCAGGCGCGACTCGCGGCACCGAAGCCGCTGTCGGTGTAGAGGCCCGCGAAGACCGGGGTGTGCAGGGTCTCGCCCGGGCCGAGCGTCCAGCCGACCCCCTCGTGGCCGAAGCCGCCGGTCCAGGTGGTGCGGCCGACCGGATCCCGGTGCACGGTGACGCGCCAGCTTCCGCTCCAGGCCAGGGCGGTGCTCCAGACCTCGCCGTCTTCCTCGCCTGCGGTGCCGTCGTCGAGGGCGAGCCAGGGGTTGGCGTGGTGGCTGGTGAGGCCGCGGCGGCTGGTGAGGACGGTCTCGGCGGCCGGGAGCCGGTCGCGGTGCAGCTGGAACTCGCTGTTCCAGCCGCCGACGAGGTGGCTGAGCCGGTAGTCGGGGAGGGCGGGGGCTGTCCAGGAGGCGGAGTCGAACCGGTCGACCGTGATCGGACCGGAGTCCTCGGTCCCGGTGTGGGTGAGTTCCGTCCAGCGTTCGATGACGTCGCCGTCGGGGCGGACCCGGTAGCAGAGCTCGGCGGCCAGCGGGTAGTGGCGGTCGGCGAGGCGAAGGCGCAGCTCGCCGCCTTCGACGTGATGGCCGGCGAAGTGCCACTGGGCGCCCCGCGTGCCGTCGGCGAAGCGGACCTGGAGGCCCGCGGGCCCGAAGCGCGCTCCGGTCTCGGGGGCCAGTTCGTCCGGTGCGGCGTCGGCTTCGAAGCTGCTGGCCGCGGGGGAGGCCGCGTCGGGGAGCGCCTGGAGCTCTGCGGTGTCGAGGGCAGGCCCCCAGTGCAGATGTCGGGGGCTGCCGTCGGCGCCGATGCGTACGGCGTACATGGTGTGCGGGGTCCGGAGGACCGCGAGCCCGAGGGCGCGGTCGAACGAGACGTTCGAGGACGTTCGAGGCACGAGTGGTCCCAGGGAGAGGTCGAGCGAAGGTGAGGGTCGGCGCGCAGCGCAGAGGCAGCCGTCGCCGCAGCAGCGCAGAGGCAGCCGTCGCCGTAGAGCCTCGTAGAGCCTCCGACGGCACGTAAGTGACCCGAGAGTAGGATCGCCGGCCGCCGAAAATCAATACTGGACGAACTTATTTATTTGCCGGTACGTTGCCGCCGTGTTTCCCAACCAGACAAGGCCGTTGGTCACCGCTCCGGCCGAAATCGCCATCCTGAGCAGGCTGTTGGCCGAGAGCCCGCTCAGCCGGGTCGAACTGGCCCGCCGTACCGGGCTGTCGTCGACCGCGGTGACGAAGGCCGCCCGGCCTCTGATCGACGACGGCTACCTGCACGAACTCCCACCGGAGCGCACCGCTCCAGGGGCCGGACGCCCGGTGAACCCGCTGTCCGTCACCCCCGACCGGGAGTTCTTCGTCGGAGTGAAGATCAGTGCCGACACCCTGTACGGCACGGTGTGCGACCTGCGGTCCCGGCCCCGCGTCCATGCGAGCCGCCCGCTGGTCGACCGTGGACCGACGGCCGTGTGTGCCCTGATCGCCGACCTCGTCGACGAACTCCTCGACTCGGAGCCCGAGTTCCGGTCCCGTACGAGGCACGTGGGCATCGCCGTCTCCGGTGACGTCGACCGTCCCGGTGGGCGCGTGCGCTACTCGGTGCTCCCCGGCTGGCGCGACGTGCCGCTGGCCGAGACCGTGGCCCGTGCCACGGGGCTGAACGTCGTGATCGACAACGATGTCAAGGCCCTGACCGCCGCCGAGCACTGGTTCGGCGACGGCATCGGGACCGAGTACTTCGCGCTCGTCACGATCGGCGCGGGCATCGGCTCCGGGATCGTCGTCAACGGCCAACTGGTCCAGGGGGCCTACGGTGTGGCCGGCGAGATGGGCCACATCAGTGTCGATCCGGCGGGGCCGCGCTGTCACTGCGGCTCGATCGGCTGTGTCGAGGCGATCGCCTCCAGCGACGCCATCCTCGGCACGGTACGCCGGGCCACCGGCCGCACCGACCTCGACTTCGACGGCACGGTCCGCCTCGCCCGCGACGGAGATCCCGCCGCGCGGGAGGCCTTCGCCCGGGCCGGCAAGGCCATCGGCGTCGGCATCGCCAATCTCGTGAGCCTCCTGGGGCCCGAACGCGTCGTCGTCACCGGAGAGGGACTCGACACCTACGACCTCTTCGGCGTGCACATCAGGGAGGCGTACGCCGCGCACTGCTTCAAAGCGGCCGCGAAGTGCCCGCTGACCCTGCAGCCCCTTCCCTGGGAGGAATGGGCCCGAGCGGCGGCCGTCGTCAGCATCCAGGCGCTCTTCCCGTGAGGGCGCCACGGACAGCGACGAAGGGGCACCCCATCGACGCCGTGTGACCGGGACCCCGATCACCGGCCCACGTCACCGACGTGACCGATGTCCGTCACCGCCTGCCAGCCGTGAACGCCGGACACCGGCCCCGCCGGACAACACAACCCGCACGCCCACATCACCACGCAAGGAAGCGACATGAACGGACAGAGAGCCCAGCTTAGCCGCAGAGGATTCCTCGGCGGATCCCTCCTCTTCGTCGCCGGCACGGCGATCGGCTGCACCACCAGCCCGACCGGCGGTTCCTCGTCCGGGGCGAAGACCACCCTGAACGTCTGGTCCCACGCCTACGGCGAGGCCGGCACCCAGCAGGCCCTGACCCGCTACGCCACCGAGTTCACCAAGGCGAACCCGGACATCGCGGTCAAGGTCACCTGGGTGCCCGGCGACTACACGGCCAAGCTCAACGCCTCGCTGCTCACCGACGCGGCGCCCGACGTCTTCGAACACGGCGACTTCACCCAGGGGCTCGCCCGGCGCGGCCAGGTCGCCGCGCTGGACACGGAGTACGGCGGCGCCAAGGACGACTTCAACCAGGGCGCCCGCGACCTGGTGACCGTCGACGGGAAGCTCCACGGCGTCAAGATGATCGACGACGTGCAGATGCTCTACTACCGCAAGAGCGCTCTCGCGAAGGCCGGCATCACCCCGCCCACCACCTTCGACGCGCTCGTCGCCGCCGCCAAGGAGCTGACCACCAAGAAGAGCAAGGGCCTGTTCGTCGGCAACGACGGAATCGGCGAGACCCCGGCCCTCTCGGTGTTCTCCAACGGCGGCGAGCTGGTCGCCGACGGCAAGATCGCCTTCGCCTCGCCCCAGGGCGTCGAGGCCATCACGGGCCTCAAGCGCCTGCACGACGACAAGTCCCTGCTGCTCGGCTTCACCACCGACTGGTGGGACCCTTCGGCCCTCGTCCAGGGCGTCGTGCCGATGCAGTGGGGCGGGCTCTGGTCCATGCCCGCGATCGAGAGCGCGCTCGGCGACGACTTCGGCATCCTGCCGTGGCCCGCGTTCAAGGCCGGCGGCACCCCGGTCCTGCGGGTCGGCGGCTGGACGAGCTGCGTCAACGCCAAGGGCAAGAACGTGGAAGCGGCCAAGAAGTTCGTCAAGTGGCTCTGGATCGAGAAGACCGACCTCCAGCAGGACTGGTCCGAGGGCTACGGCTTCCACGTCCCGCCGCGCACGTCCGTCGCCGCCACGGCGACCAAGCTGAGCAAGGGCACCGCCAAGCAGGCCGTCGAGCTGGCCGCGAAGTACGGCCGGAGCAACCCGAACACCTGGGACTCCGCCTCCGGCGCCCCGTTCGGCGCCGCGGTCTCGAAGATCGTCACCGGCCAGGGGGACGCCGCCACACTGCTGGCCGACGCGGCCAAGCAGGCTCAGGGCGCCGTGGACAAGCAGCTGTCCTGATGAACGCCACCACGCACTCCGTGCCACGCTCCGAGAGTGCCGGGCGCCCCGCGGACATCCCGCGGGGCCCCGCCCGGACCCGGGGTCGTCGGGCCGACTGGCGCTCCTGGGGCGCGTTCGCCCTGCTCACGGCGCCGATGCTGATCGGCCTCGGCCTGTTCAAGTACATCGCCATCGGCTGGAGCTTCCTGCTCAGCCTCAGCGACGCCCAGGGCACCATCGCGCTCGGCGAGTGGGTCGGGTTCGACAACTACCGGCAGCTGCTCGAAGACGCCGTGTTCCGGACCTCGCTGGTCAAGATCCTGCTGTTCACCGTGATCATCGTGCCGATCACGTTCGCGGCCTCGCTCGGCCTCGCGCTCCTCGTGCACCGGATCCGCCGGGGTCGGGCCGTCCTGCGGACCGCGTTCCTGATCCCGGCCGCCGTTTCGTACGTCGCGGCCTCGCTGGTGTGGAAGATGTCCCTGTTCAGCGGCATGCCGGCGGGCATCGCCAACATGATCGGCGGCTGGTTCGGGATGGAGGTGACCCCCTGGCTCCAGGCCGGCTCGCCCCCGTTGTACTGGATCGCCCTGGTGACCCTGCGTCTGTGGCTCCAGGTCGGCTTCTACATGGTGCTCTTCCTCGCCGGACTCCAGGCGATCCCGAAGGAGCTCTACGAGGCCGCCGCCCTGGACGGAGCCACCGGGCTCCGTCTGCTGCGCCGGATCACCCTGCCGATGCTGCGCAACACCTCGGTCGCCGTCCTGATGCTGCTGTTCATCGCGGCCTTCCAGGCGTTCGACGAGTTCTACAACCTGTTCGGCGGCGGCCTCTCCGGAACGAGCACCGCGCCGGTGAAGACCCCGCTGATGTACCTCTACGACACCGCGATGGGCGTCCAGAACTACGGTCTCGGATCGGCCGGCGCCTTCGTCCTCACGGCCCTGATCGTCGGAGTGACGCTGGTCCAGGGACGGATCACGGGCTTCGGAAAGAGCGAGGAGTGAGCCCGGTGACGACCGTACGAGACGGGGCGCGTGCCCTGCGGCGCCCCGCGCGCGGCCTGCTGGCCGGAGTCCTGATGGTGGCGTTCCTCGCCCCCTTCTACCTCATGCTGCGCAACGCGCTGATGGACACGCGGACCCTGACATCGCCTGAGTGGAGTTGGTGGCCCTCGACGATGCACTGGGAGAACTTCACCTCCTTGTTCAGCGACCCCATGGTGAACATGGGCCAGGCCCTGGCCAATTCCCTGCTGATCGCCGCGATCACGGCCCCGGTGTCGACGCTGCTGGCCTCGGCCGCCGGATTCGCGCTCGCCCGCATCCCCGTGCCCGGACGCGGCGTCGTACTCGGCCTCGTCCTGGCCACGCTCATGATCCCCGGCTCGGCGACCTTCGTGCCCACCTTCGTCGTCGTGGGCTCGCTCGGTGGCATCAACACCCTGTGGGGGATCATCGCCCCGGGACTCTTCAACCCCTTCGCGGTCCTGCTGTTCCGCAACTTCTACCTGCAGTTCCCCCGTGAGATCGAGGAAGCCGCCCGCCTCGACGGCCTCGGGTGGCTCGGCATCTACCGCCGGATCGCCCTGCCGTCGTCCGGAGCCATGCTCGCCTCCCTCGGCGCACTCGCCTTCATCGACAGCTGGAACGCCTTCCTGTGGCCCCTGGTCATCGGCCAGGACCCGACCGCCTGGACGGCGCAGATCGCCCTGTCCACCTTCCTGACGGCGCAGACCGTCAACCTGCCCGGCCTGTTCGCGGGCGCCGTCGTGACCATCACCCCTCTGGTGGTCATGTTCCTGGTCGCCCAGCGCCACATCGTCGAAGGCATCGCCCACACCGGCCTCAAGGGCTGACGGCGCCTTCGGTTTCCCCCGGTTCCGGACCGCCGGTCCGGAACGCGAGCACCTCCTTCACACCCCACCCTGGAGGACTGCACCATGAGATCACGTACGCCCGGCGGCGGCCTCGCGCGCACCGTCACACGGGCCCTGACCACCGCGCTGGCCACCGGCGCCCTGCTCGTCGGCGCACTCCCCGGCACGGCGACCGCCCTCGCACCCGCCGCCGTGACCGACGCCCCCGTCGCGCTGACCGGCCCGCAGCTGGCCGCGTCCTGGACCGGCCCGCTGAGCACGCGGGGCCGGTACATCGTCGACGCGCAGGGCAACCGCTTCAAGCTCAAGGCAAGCAACTGGGCCGGCGCCCAGGGCACCTATGAGGGCAGCGGCAGCGAAAGCGACGTGGCCAACCACCAGGCCGACCAGATGTCGAACAACATCCCGCTCGGCCTGGACCGCGTCCCGATGGCCGAGATCCTCGCGGACTTCCACGCGCTGGGCATCAACAGCATCCGCCTGCCCTACTCCGACGCGATGATCGACGACGAGACCCTGGTGCCGAACTACGCCGTCGCGGCCAACCCGCAGCTGGCGGACAAGACCCCGCTCGAAGTCTTCGACGCGGTGGTCGAGGCGCTGACCGCCGACGGCTTCGCCGTCATCCTCAACAACCACACCACCACCTACCGTTTCTGCTGCTCCCTGGACGGCAACGAGCGCTGGAACACCAGCCAGACCACCCAGGAGTGGATCGACAACTGGCTGTTCCTGGTGAACCGCTACAAGTCGAACAAGCGGGTCGTCGGCGCTGACCTGCGCAACGAGGTCCGCCGCGACTGGAACGACGACCCCAACTGGGGCTGGGGCAACGACCACGACCTGTACGAAGCCTTCCAGCAGGCCGGCAACGCGATCCTCGAAGCCGACCCGGACATGCTGATCATCATGGAGGGCATCAACTGGCAGGGCATCCCGCAGGGGATGTTCCCCCACGGCCGGCCGACGCTCACCCCGGTCCGCAACCTGTCCAACACCCTGATCCACTCCGGCAAGCTGGTCTACTCGGCCCACTTCTACGGCTTCACCGGCCCCCACCACACCGGTTCGAGCGGCGGCTGGCAGAACGGTGAGACCAACGACCCGCGCTACCGGGACCTCTCGCCCGAAGACCTGATCAAGGTCGTCGACGACCAGGCCCTGTTCGTCACCGAGGAGGGTCAGCACTTCACCGCTCCCGTCTGGATCAGCGAGTTCGGTACCGGCGGGCGCGGGCAGACCGACCAGAAGGAGAAGGACTGGTTCGCGCGCTTCACCGACATCCTGGTGGAGAACGACACCGACTTCGCCCAGTGGCCGCTGGTCGGCTGGACCACCAACGGCAAGATCAACGACAACTGGGCGCTGATCTCCTACGACGACGACGGCACGCGGCAGAGCGTCCTCGACCCCGGCGACTGGCGCACCACCGCCTGGAACAAGCTCGTCAACGCCACCGGCAAGACCGGCAAGGTCGCCAAGGCCGACCACTGGAACATGCTCAACCTCGACTACGGCGACCAGATGCTCTCCCTCTACCTGGGCAGGAAGACGGAGTGGAGCCACGGCAACCGCAAGGGCGTCTGCCCCGACGGCCAGCGTGTCGTCGGCCTCGCCCGCAGCAACAACCGCGGCCTGTGCACCGACGCCGGCCGGCCCGCCAGGGCCGAGGGCGACGCGATCACCGTCCCCGACGAGCGCTACGTCAAGAACGGCGACTGGGCGAGCGGCTACAACAAGCTCGAATGCCCCAAGGACACCTTCGCCGTCGGCTACAGCGTCAACGGCAACTCGATGGTCGCCCTGCTCTGTGCCCCGTCCGCCAGGTCGCTGTCCATGACGAACCGGCTGCTCTGGTTCGACAAGGGCGACAACCGGCCCGCCTCCGGCGGCTCGACCGCCAGCGACTGGGCCCCCGGGGCCTACAAGGGCCAGTGCAGGGACGACGAGTACCTCGCCGGTGTCGCCTTCACCTGGCGGTGGCAGCACGGCGGGGCCCCCGACGCCCTGCTCTGCCGCCCGCTGAACTGACCCACACCTCAAGCACCGCAACCTAGGAGCACCACAGCCATGCCTCGACTGGAGATCGCCGCAGACGGCTTCCGTCTCGACGACCGACCGTTCCGCATCATCTCCGGCGGACTGCACTACTTCCGCGTCCACCCGGAGCAGTGGGCCGACCGGCTCCACAAGGCGCGGTTGCTGGGGCTGAACACGGTCGAGACCTACGTCCCCTGGAACCTCCACGCCCCCAGGCCCGGTGAATTCCGGCTGGACGGAGGTCTCGACCTCCCCCGCTTCCTCGACCTCGCCGCCGCCGAAGGGCTGCACGTCCTGCTCCGGCCCGGCCCGTACATCTGCGCCGAATGGGAGGGCGGCGGCCTGCCCTCGTGGCTGCTCACGGACGAGGACATCGAACTCCGCAGCCGCGATCCCCGCTACCTGAAGGCGGTGGACCACTACCTCGCATCCCTCATGGCGGCCGTGGGGCCCCACCTCGCGACCCGCGGGGGACCCGTCATCGCCGTCCAGCTGGAGAACGAGTACGGGGCCTACGGCGACGACTCCGGCTACCTCGCCGATCTGGCCGAACTGCTCCACCGGCACGGCGTGGACGTCCCGCTGTTCACCTGCGACCAGCCCTCCGACCTCAAGCGCGGCGGCCTCGACGGCGTCCTGCGCACGGTCAACTTCGGCAGCCGCGTGGACGCCGGGCTCGCCGAACTCCGCACCCAGCAGCCCGAAGGCCCGCTGATGTGCTCCGAGTTCTGGATCGGCTGGTTCGACCGGTGGGGCGGCACCCATGTCACCCGCAGCGCGGAGGACGCGGCAGCCGACCTCGACCGGCTGCTCGCGGCCGGCGCCTCGGTCAACCTCTACATGTTCCACGGCGGCACCAACTTCGGCTTCACCAACGGTGCCAACGACAAGGGGACCTACCGGCCCACCGTCACCTCCTACGACTACGACGCCCCGCTGGACGAGGCCGGCGACCCCGGACCCAAGTACACGGCGTTCCGCGAGGTCATCGCCCGGTACGCCCCCGTCCCCGACGAACCGGTCCCCGCGCCCGCACCCAAGCTCACCGAGGCCGTCGCCGAACTCACCACCTGCGCCGGCCTCCTGGACCAGATCGACCTGCTCGGCGGCCCCGCGGTGCACGCCGACCACCCGGTCGCCATGGAGCAGCTCGGCCAGTCCTTCGGATTCGTCCTCTACGAGACGACCCTCCCGGACGCCGGCCGCACCGTGCTCCGCGTCGAGGAGGTGCACGACCGGGCCCAGGTCTTCGTCGACGGGCAGCCGGTCGGCGTCCTGGAACGGGAGAACCACGAGCACGCGCTCAGCTTCCTCGCCCCCCGGCGGGGCGCCCACCTGGCCGTGCTCGTGGAGAACCAGGGCCGTGTGAACTACGGGCGGGCGATGCACGACCGCAAGGGGCTGATCGGTGCCGTCACCGCCAACGGCCTGGTCCTCGTGGACTGGTACAGCCGTCCACTGCCGATGGAAGACCCGAGCGCGCCGACCTACACGGCCCTCGACACGTCCGCGCCCCCGGTCGGACCGGCCTTCCACCGCGGACACGTGGACATCGCCAGCCCGGCCGACGGCTTCATCGCCCTGGACGGCTGGACCAAGGGCCAGGCGTGGATCAACGACTTCGCACTCGGCCGCTACTGGTCCCGAGGCCCGCAGACCACGCTCTACGTCCCCGCCCCGGTCCTGCGCGCGGGGCGGAACGAGATCACCGTCCTCGAACTGCACGGCTCCACCACCCGGACGGTGGAGCTCCGCGGCACACCCGACCTGGGCCCCCTCGAGGACTGAGACCCGACTCGGCCCCGGACCAGGCCCCACGGGCCGGTTCACCGGACCCTGACATCACTCCCGTACGATCCCGGAGACGTCCATGCACAGCAAGCAACGCCTCACCGAGCAGCGGCTCGCCCGTGTCCTCGACGAGCGGATCAGGCCCGCCGTACACGCCCGTACCGTCCCGCTCGACATCGCGATCTGGAACGTCCCGGGCGAGCCCGTCCCCGTCGCCGAGGGCCTGGCCGCGCCGTACGAGCCGGTGACGCTGGGCCACCGCTGGGGGCCAGCGTGGACCACCAGCTGGTTCCGGGTCAGCGGCAGGGTGCCGGAGGAGTGGGCCGGCCGCCGTGTCGAGGCCGTCGTGGACATCGGCTTCAACTTCACCGGTGCGGGCTTCTCCAGCGAGGGCCTGGTCTACCGCGCCGACGGCACCGTCGTGAAGGCCCTCAACCCCCGCAACGCCTACATCCCGGTCGCCGACCCGGCGGTCGGCGGCGAGGAGTTCACGTACTACGTCGAAGCCGCCGCCAACCCGAACCTGAACGACGACCACCTGCCCAGCCACACCGGCGACCGGCCCGCCTGGCTGACCGGCGGCGCCGGCGACCACGGCAGCCCCTTCGCCGACAGCCGCGACGTCGGCAACCCCCACATCGGCCGCCCTCACGTGGACGCCCCGATCTACCAGCTGCTCCGCTTCGACCTGGCGGTCTTCGACCGCGAGGTCTGGGAACTCGCCCAGGACCTCGGTGTCCTCGGCGAGTTGATGCGCGAGCTCCCCGAGTCCGAGCCGCGCCGCTGGCAGCTCCAGCGGACCATCGAGCGCGCCCTCGACGGCATCGACCTCCAGGACGTGCCCGGTAGCGCCGCCGCCGCCCGTGAGGTGCTCCGCCCCGCCCTCGCGGCCCCCGCCGCCCCCAGCGCCCACCGCATGTCCGCCGTCGGGCACGCCCACATCGACACCGCCTGGCTCTGGCCGCTGCGCGAGACCGTACGCAAGGTCGCGCGGACGCTCTCCAACGTCACCCACCTCATGGACGACCATCCCGACTTCCGCTTCGCCATGTCCCAGGCCCAGCAGCTCGCCTGGCTCAAGGAGCGGCGCCCCGAGGTCTACGGCCGCGTCCAGGAGAAGGCGAAGACCGGGCAGTTCCTTCCCGTCGGCAGCCTCTGGGTGGAACCCGACACCAACATCATCGGCGGCGAGGCCCTCGCCCGGCAGCTGATCCACGGCAAGCGCTTCTACCTCGACGAGTTCGGCGTCGAGACGAAGGAGATGTGGCTGCCCGACACCTTCGGCTACAACGCGGCCATGCCCCAGCTGATGAAACTGGCCGGTGTGCGCTGGTTCCTCACCCAGAAGATCTCCTGGAACACCACCAACAAGTTCCCGCACCACACCTTCTGGTGGGAGGGCGTCGACGGCACCCGGATCTTCACCCACTTCCCGCCCGTCGACACCTACAACGCCGAGATCACCGGAGGTGAACTGGCCCACGCCGTACGGAACTTCCAGGACAAGGAAGCCGTCAACAGCTCACTGCTCCCCTTCGGGTACGGAGACGGCGGCGGCGGCCCCACCCGCGAGATGCTGGCCCGCCTGGCCCGCGTGGAGGACCTGGAGGGCTCGCCGAGGGTCACGATCGAGAGCCCGTCCGACTTCTTCGAGCGGGCGCAGGCGGAGTACCCCGACGCCCCGGTGTGGGTCGGCGAGCTCTACCTGGAGTTCCACCGCGGCACGCTCACCAGCCAGTTGCGCACCAAGCAGGGCAACCGGCGCGGCGAGCACCTGCTCCGGGAGGCCGAGCTGTGGGCGTCGACCGCGGCCGTACGCTCCGGATTCCCGTATCCGTACGATGAGTTGGACAGTCTCTGGAAGACGGTCCTGCTCCACCAGTTCCACGACATCCTGCCCGGCTCCTCCATCGGCTGGGTGCACCGCGAGGCCGAGGCGACCTACGCCGCCGTGACCGCCGAGCTTGAGGAGATCATCGCCGGGGCCCAGCGCGCGCTCGCGGGTGAGGGGGAGGAGCAGGTCGTCTTCAACGCCTCCCCGTACCCCCGGGACGGCGTCCCCGCCCTGGGCGCGTCGCCGTGCGCGGACACCTCGGCCCGGCCGGTCGCGCCCGCGCCGGCCGACGGCGGCGAGCACGTCCTCGACAACGGGCTCGTCAGGGTCCGTGTCGACCACCGGGGCCTGGTGACCTCGGCGTACGACCTCACGGCCGGCCGCGAGGCCCTGGCCCCCGGCACGACGGCCAACCTCCTCCAGCTCCACCAGGACTTCCCCAACCAGTACGACGCCTGGGACATCGACGCCTTCTACCGCAACACCGTGCACGACCTCGTCGACGCCCAGTCGGTGCGCGCGGAGTCCGACGGCGTGCGGATCGTGCGGACCTTCGGCGACTCCCGCATCGAGCAGTTCCTCTCCCTCCGCGAGGGATCCAGGCGTCTGGACATCGACACCGAGATCGACTGGAACGAGCGGGAGAAGCTCCTCAAGGCCGCCTTCCCGCTCGACGTCCGCGCCGACCACTCCAGCGCGGAGATCCCCTTCGGGCACGTCCAGCGCCCCACCCACACCAACACCAGCTGGGACGCGGCCAAGTTCGAGTTCTGCGCCCACCGCTTCCTCCACGTCGGCGAACGGGGCTGGGGCGCGGCCCTGGTCAACGACTCGACCTACGGACACGAGGTCACCCGCGACGTCCGCGCCGACGGCGGGACGACCACCACCGTCCGCCTCTCGCTGCTCCGCGCCCCCCGCTACCCCGACCCGGACGCCGACCGGGGCCGGCACCACCTGCGGTACGGGTTCGTGATCGGCGCCGACATCGCGGACGCGGTACGCGAGGGGTACGGCTTCAACCTGCCCGAGCGCTCCGTGCCCGGCGCCCCGGCCGAGGTCGCGCCCCTGGTCGCCACGGACGACGACGCCGTCGTCATCGACACGGTCAAGCTCGCCGACGACCGCTCCGGCGACCTCGTCGTACGCCTCTACGAGGCGCACGGAGGACGGGCCACGGCCCTGCTGACGACCGGCTTCCCGCTGGACTCGGCCACCGTGACCGACCTGCTGGAACGCCCGCTCGCCCCCGAGGAGGACTCCGGCGCCGCCCGGGAGACCGCCGCCGGACAGGTGTCCCTGACCCTGCGCCCGTTCCAGATCCTGACCCTCCGGCTGCGTGGCAGCGGGGCTCCGGCGGCCGGTGAGGCGCGCGGGAGCCGGTGACCCGACCCCCGGACCGAACTCCATGAAGGACCATCATGCTCCGAGAGAGCCGCATGCCCCACGCCGCCGATCCCGTGGCCCGTGACGCCGCCGCCGGGCCGAGCCGGGTTCACGTGGTCTACAAGACCCATCTCGACCTGGGGTTCACCGACCTCGCGGTCAACGTCCTCAGCCGGTACCGGGACGAGTTCATCCCCGCGGCCATCCGGCTCGGACGTGACCTGCTCGACGCGACCGGGAAGCGCGAATTCGTCTGGACCACCGGATCCTGGCTGATCGCGCACGCGCTGGAGCACGGTACGGCGGCCCAGCGCGCCGGTCTCGACGCGGCCATCCGGGACGGGGTCGTGGCCTGGCACGCCCTGCCGTTCACCTGGCAGACCGAGCTCATGAGCCGGGCCACGATCGAGCACGGTCTCCAGGTGGCGAAGCGGCTCGACGCGCGGTACGGCCGCGAGACGTGCGCCGGCAAGATGACCGACGTCCCGGGGCACACGATCGGCATCGTGCCGCCCATGGCGGAAGCGGGAGTGCGGTACCTCCACATCGGGGGGAACCCGGCCTCGCCCATGCCGGACGTGCCGGACCACTTCGTGTGGCGTGCGCCGGACGGCAACGAGATCGTGGTCTCGTACGACCCCGTGTACGGCTCGGACCCGGAGACGGCGCGGGTGCGCCGACTGCCCGGATCGGACGAGGCACTGTTCCTCGCGTTCACGAACGACAATCACGGTCCGCCCACCCGGGAGAGCGTGGAGCGCCTGCTGTCGGTGCTGCGCGAGCAGTACCCCGACGCCCGGGTCGGCGGGTCGACCATGGACGCCTTCGGCCGGGCGGCCTGGGCCGCCCGCGAGCACCTGCCGGTGGTGGACCAGGAGATCGGTGACACCTGGATCCACGGCGGCGCGGCCGACCCGATCCTCACCTCCCGGCTGACCCGGCTCCAGCGCCTGCGCGACCGCTGGCTCGCCGAAGGCCGACTGGAGCGTCACGGCGAGGTGGACCGGGCGCTCGCCGTCGCCGCCGAGCACACGGGTGGCTACGACGTGAAGCGGTACCTGCCGGACTACACGGTCTACACCAAGCCCGAGTTCCGGGCGGCCCGCGAGCGGGACGAGATCGACCTCGACCAGAGCATTCCGGCCGGCCTGGCCCCTCTGCGCCCATGGGCGGTCGGGCCGGTCGGCTATGCCGCGACCCTCGCCTCGTTCGAGGAGAAGCGCGCGCACACGCGGACCGCGCTGGACGTCCTCCCGGCCGACCTGCGCGCCGAGGCGGACGCCGAACTC
Organism: Streptomyces sp. NPDC056361; assembly: GCF_042262805.1. Lineage (NCBI taxonomy): Bacteria > Bacillati > Actinomycetota > Actinomycetes > Kitasatosporales > Streptomycetaceae > Streptomyces > Streptomyces sp. NPDC056361. The sequence goes on along the minus strand of NZ_JBHJQI010000010.1, from coordinate 86,066 downwards.
GTGGTGGTGCCCGCCGCACCGCCGGCCGACGCCGCCGAGGTGTACGGCAGCGCGGTCCACGACGGCGTGGAGCTGGAGATCGACGCACACGGCGCGCTCGTCGCCCTGACGGTCGCCGGGCGCCGGGTCCTCGCGGCGCAGCCGACCACCGGTGATCCGCGCGGCCACGGCGAGCTGGGCGGGTACTCCTACATCGCGTACGGCGCGGGCGACGAGCAGCGCTGGATGCGCGAGTACGTGCAGGACCCGGAGCGCCACGGGGAATGGGCCTTCCCCGACATGGGCAAGCCGGGTCTTGAACTGGTGCGCCCCGAGCGGGTGACCGAGGTGTTCCGGCCGTCCGTGCGGACGGCACACAGCTGGACCGACGCCGACGGTTCCCCGGTGCTCCAGGTCACGGCGGGCATGCCCGCGCGGGCCACCGAGGAGTTCGGGGCGCCCCGCACCGTCACGCTGGAGTACCGGGTGTCGCGGGGGGACGTGCTGCGGCTGGGCGTCACCGCGTTCCTGTCCGACAAGGACGCGTTCTACGGCCCCGAGGCATCCTGGCTGCACCTGCGGCCGATAGGGGCGACACCGTCCCGATGGCGCCTGCGGAAGTCGGGCGTGCCGGTGAACCCGCTCGATGTGGTGCGCGACGGCGGGCGGGCGTTGCACGCGGCGCATGAGCTCGTGTACACCGACTCCCGGAGCTCGGTGCGGATCACGCCGCTGGACACTCCGGTGCTGGCCGTGGGCGGGCCGCGGTTGTTCAGCCACGACAACACGTTCGGCGACCCCGGCGAGGGGTTCGCCTTCTGCCTGCACAACAACGCGTGGGGCACCAACTACCGGCAGTGGTTCGAGGAGGATCAGCGCGCGGAATTCCTGCTCGAATTCGCGGAGCGCACCTCCTGACCCCACGGTCAGGGGCCGCCGCAGCATCGACACCGGGGTGCCAGGCCGCCCCTCCAGGACCACGGGGCCGGCCTGGACCGCACCCGGCCCCCCATGACAGCGCAGGAGGCTGACTCCCTTGGCGAACGTCCTCGACCGCGGTCACCCCGCGCACGGCGGAGGTTTCCCGTTCGTGGGGCGGCAGCGTGAGCTCGACCGCCTCCTGGCCGCGGTCCGGCGTCCTCCGGCGGTCGTCCTGGTCGAGGGCGAGGCGGGGATCGGCAAGTCCCGACTCGTGCACGAGGCGGCGCGCGTGCTGGCCGGGGAGGGCGGCCGGGTGCTCACCGGCTCGTGTCATCCGCTGCGCGAGCCGTTCCCGTACGGCCCGGTGGTGGACGCGCTGCGGGAGGCCGGCGACTGGCTGCCCACGGCGGGGGTGCCCCCGACGGCGGGCGCTCTCGCCCCGCTGCTCCCCGACCTGGCCGACCGTCTGCCGCCCCCACCCGACCCGGTCGAGGACCCCCACACCGAGCGCCACCGGCTGGTCCAGGCGGTGCGGTCCTTCCTCGCCGTGCTCGGACCGGCCGTCCTGGTCGTCGAGGACCTTCACTGGGTGGACGGTGCCACGCGGGATCTGCTGCTTCTCCTCGCCCGCGACCTGCCCGAGCGGCTCTCGCTCGTCCTCACCTACCGTGCCGAGGACCTGCCGGCGGGGACCCCGGTGCTCGGCGCCGCCTACCGCCACCCGCCGGGGGTGGGCGGAGCCACGGTCCGCCTCGGCGCCCTCACCGAGGAGGACATCCGGGAACTGGCCACCGCGACCCTCGGCCACCACGCCACCCGGGCGATCGGCCGGGCCCTCTACCAGCGCAGCGAAGGACTGCCGCTGGTCGCGGAGGAGGACCTGATCACGCTGGTGGAACAGGGCCGGCAGAGCAGCTCCGACGACGACGCCGTGGAGAGACTGCGCCGGGCGGACGTGCCGCACGGGCTGCGCGAGGCCGTCACCGAGCGGCTCGCCGCGCTGACGCCCGCCGGTGCGGCCGTCGTGCACGCGGCCGCGGTGCTGGCCGTCCCGGCCTCCGAGCCGCTGCTCGTCCGGGTCGCCGGGCTCGACCCGGACGAAGGCGCCACGGGCATCATCGAGGCGCTGGCGGCCTCGGTCCTCCGCGAGGCGGATGCGGGCCGCTACGCCTTCCGGCACGTACTGGCCCAGCAGGTCGCGTACCGGCACGTTCCCGGACCCCGGCGCCGACGGCTGCATCAGAAGGCGGTCGAGGAACTGCAGGCGCAGCGCCCCGTGCCGCTGGTGCAGGTCGCCCATCACACGCTCGCCCTCGGCGACCGGGAGGAATGGCTCCGCCGCACCGAGGAAGCCGCCGACCAGGCCGTCTCCGTCGGCGACACCGGTACGGCGGCCACGCTGCTCCGGCAGATCCTCGAACAACAGCACCCCGACGAGGCCCTCCGCTCCCGGGCGGCGCTCGCCCTCGCCCGCATCGCGACCTTCGGCGCGGACCACACGGCGAACGCGGCGCTGCTCCGCCGCATCCTGTCCGACCGGCAACTTCCCGAGGTCAGCCGGGGCGAGGTCCGGCTCGGCCTCGGACTGCTCATGGCCACGCAGGCCGGGGACCGCGCCGGCTTCGGCGAGATCGAGCGGGCCGCCGCCGAGCTGGAGAGCCGTCCGGAGCGGGCGGCCAGGGCGATGATCGCGCTCGCCACGAACGAGTGGGGCGGCGCGGTCGAGCAGGCCGGGGAATGGATGGACCGGGCCGAGGCCGCCGTCGCCGGCAGCCGGAACGAAGGCATAAGGGCTGCCGTCCGGGCCACCCGGATCACCCTCATGGCGCGGGAGGGCGACCCGGCGGTCTGGTCGCTCCTTGAACGGCTGCCCTGGGAGTCGGATGACCGGGCGGTCATCCGGCAGACCGCCCGCGCCGTGCACAACGCGGGCACTCTGACCGCGGAACTCGGCCACGACAGGCGCGCCCGGCAGCTTCTCGCCGGAAACCAGGAACGGGCCGACACGTCGGGCATCCCGTACCTGGGGGTGTACGGACAAGCCACCCTGCTGAGCCTGGACTTCCTGGGCGGCCGATGGGACGGCCTGGAGGAGCGCCTCGCCGCCCTCGCCGACGAATACCCCGACATCACCCTGGTCGGCGTCGAACGCGCCCTGCTCCTCGGAGGCCTGGCCGCGGCCCGGGGGCGGCGCAGCCTGGCGCGCGAGCACTTCACCACCGCGGCGGCGTACGGGGAGGGCCACTCCGAGGTGAGCGTGGCGCTCAGGGCGGCCACCGGACTCGTCAACCTCCGGCTCGCCCAGGGCAGCGCCGAGCAGGCCGCGGCCACGGCCGCGCCCGCCGTCGCGCTGCTGCGGGAGGCCCGGGCCTGGCCGAGGAGTGCCGGGCTGCTCCCCGCCACGGTCGAGGCGGCTCTGGCCACCGGCGACCGCGGCGGCGCCGAGAACCTCGTGCAGGACGCCGAACGCGGACTGTGCGGACGGGACACGCCCGCCGCGGACGCCGAACTCCACCTCGCGCGCGGCCTGCTGCTGCGCCACGGCGCGCCCGCCGAGGCAGCCGAGCGGTTCGGGCGGGCCCGTCGTGCGTGGCAGGAGATCGGCCGCCCCTACGAGGCCGCCCGCGCCGCCGAGCGCCTGGGGCGCATCGAGACGCGTACGCGGCCCGGCGGCGAGCCGCGGCACCTCGTCGAGGCGCTGGACGCCTACACGCGGCTCGGCGCGTCGGGCGACGCCGCACGCTGCCAGCACGCCCTGCGCGAGCTCGGTCTCGGGCAGCGGGCGTCGCAGGGGCGCCGGGGGTACGGTGACCGGCTGTCCCCTCGCGAGCTCCAGGTCGCCGAGCTGCTGTCGCGCGGAGCGACCAACCAGGACATCGCCACCGGGCTCTTCCTGTCGACCCGCACCGTCGAACAGCACGTCGCCCGGGTCCTGCGCAAGCTCGGCACCACGCGGAAGACGGTGGGCGAGGCGCTGCGCAGGCACGGGCAGGTCCACTGATCCGGGGACCGGTTCCGTTACGTATACCTACTCCGGCCACCCCTGATTGCCCCTGGAAACCGGTTGCGGAAGGGTCAGGTCCGCCCCGGCAGGCACGGGGCTGCCGGGGCGGACCGGGAGCTGGCATGGCCACGGCGTGCCGGACGTAGCCCGCACCTTCCGCCGACCTGGTCGCAGAGCGCCGCGTCGTCGGAGGTTCGCCGCCGGCGGCCCCAAGGGCCGAGCCGCACGAACAGCCCGCCCTCCCGACTCCGGACCGACGGCCCGGACCGCCCCCATGACGGGCCGTCGGTCCGGTCCGCACCATCCGCAGATCCACGTTCCCACCCCCACTCCGGAGGGAAAGACATGACGTTCAAGAGGCCGGCTTCCACCGGCGGAAGGGCCGTGACCCGCGTCCTGCCCGCCACTGTCGCCGTCTCGGCGCTGGTGCTCGCAGGAATCACCGCGGCCGATGCGGCACCGCTCGCCACGGACGCGAGGGCTGCCGCCGTGATGGCCCCCACCGCTCTCACCGGGCCGCAGCTCGCCGCTTCCTGGCGAGGGCCGCTGAGCACGCAGGGCCGGTACATCGTCGACGCCGACGGCAACCGCTTCAAGCTGAAGGCCGGCAACTGGGCCGGCGCCCAGGGCACCTGGGAGGGCAGCGGTAGCGAAAGCGACGTGGCCAACCACCAGGCCGACCAGATGTCGAACAACATCCCGCTCGGTCTGGACCGCGTCCCGATGGCCGAGATCCTCGCGGACTTCCACGCGCTGGGCCTGAACACCATCCGGCTGCCCTACGCCGACGCCATGATCGACGACGACACCCTGGTGCCGAACTACGCCGTCGCGGCCAACCCGCAGTTGGAGGACAAGACCCCGCTCGAAGTCTTCGACGCGGTCGTCGAGGCGCTGACCGCCGACGGCTTCGCCGTGATCCTCAACAACCACACCACCACCTACCGCTGGTGCTGCGGCCTGGACGGCAACGAGCGCTGGAACACCAGCCAGTCCACCCAGGAGTGGATCGACAACTGGCGGTTCCTGGTGAAGCGCTACAAGTCGAACGAGCGGGTGGTCGGCGCGGACCTGCGCAACGAGGTCCGCCGGGACTGGAACGACGACCCGAACTGGGGCGAAGGGAACGATCACGACCTCTACAAGGCGTTCCAGGAGGCCGGCCTCAGGATCCAGGACGCCAACCCGGACATCCTGGTCATCATGGAGGGCATCAACTGGCAGGGCATTCCCCAGGGCATGTTCCCCCACGGCCGGCCGACGCTCACCCCGGTCCGCAACCTGTCCAACAGCCTGATGTACTCCGACAAGCTGGTGTACTCCGCGCACTTCTACGGATTCACCGGCCCCCACCACACCGGCTCGAGCGGCGGCTGGCAGAACGGCGAGACCAACGACCCGCGCTACCGTGACCTGAGCCCCGAAGACCTGATCAAGGTCGTCGACGACCAGGCCCTGTTCGTCACCGAGACCGGGCAGCACTTCACCGCCCCGGTGTGGGTCAGTGAGTTCGGCACGGGCGGGCGCGGGCAGACCGACCAGAAGGAGATCGACTGGTTCAACCGCTTCACCGACATCCTGGTGGAGAACGACACCGACTTCGCGGTCTGGCCGCTGGTCGGCTGGACCACCAACGGCAAGATCAACGACAACTGGGCGCTGATCTCCTACGACGACGCCGGCAAGCGGCAGAGCGTCCTCGACCCCGGCGACTGGCGCACCACCGCCTGGAACAAGCTGGTCAACGCCACCGGCAAGACCGGCAAGGTCGCCAAGGCCGACCGCTGGAACATGCTGAACGTCGCCTCCGGCAACCAGAACGCCGCGTCCTGGATGCGCGCCAACGCCCCGGTCCAGACCCCGGGCAACCGCCAGGGCTCCTGCCCTGACGGTCAGCGCCTGATCGGCATCAGCCGGGAGAATCGCCGCGGCCTGTGCACCGACGTCAACCACCCCGCCACCGGCTCCGGCAACTGGGTGGTCGTCAAGGACCAGAGCACCGTCACCAACGACTGGGCCCCCTGGTACGAGAAGTTGGAGTGCCCCACGAACCACTACGCGGCCGGGTTCGCGTTCTGGGACACCGCGATCTCCGGCCTGCTCTGCGCGCCCGCGACCGGGACGCTGCCGAAGACCAACCGCGTCGCCTGGTTCGACCGGGGTGACAACCCGGCGCTGAACGAGACGCAGATCAAGAACGACTGGGCCCCCTACGACTACAAGGGGCAGTGCGACACCGACGAGTACCTCGCGGGCGTCGCCTACACCTTCAACCGGTTCCAGGGCGCCCCGGCCCACGGCAAGCTGGGCGTCCCCGACGCCCTCCTCTGCCGCCCGCTGACCTGACCGGCCAACACGCCGCCAGAGCGCCCAGCAGCCGTGCCATGCCAGCAGCCCCGCCGCAGACGCTTCCGTCTCGACGACCGGCTCGACAAGGCACGGCTGCTGGGGCTCCCACAGGGTCCGCCGGGCGGGCTGCGGCCCGGCGGCACCCACTCGGTTGAAGAGGTGGCTCTACGGGCCCTCGGTGACGTGCCGCTCCACTGTCCCCGCGGGAGGGGGAGCGCGCGGGTGGCTTGTCACCACGCTTCCCCGAGCCGTCGTTCGCAGGGGCCGTTGCGTGGTACCGCGCCGATTTCTGCGTAGTCCGCGGACCGGTCTACGGATAGCAACCCTGATCGTTCGCCGACCATGATGCCGCTCGGCGATGTGACGGGTACGGGCGGCCGGCCCGCCCGGCAGTGACTCTCGAAGGCCGTACCGGGCACTTCGATGTGGCGATCCGTCAGTTATTTCGTAACGCCGTTTCTCCCTGCCCCCCACCAGAAGGCGGCACTACCTCATGTCCATACGCAAGAAGACCGCTTCCGTCCTGGCGGTCACCTCGGTGCTCGCGCTCTGCGGCCTGGCCGCGGCGCCGTCGGCGAGCGCCGCCGCGGCCCCGGTCGTCGCACCCCTCGTCACCGGCGCGGGTGGAGTCGAGTTGCTCTCGTACGACGAGGAAACCGGCGACGCCGTGCTCTCCGCCGGTGCAGCGTCCACCGTCAAGGTCGGCCAGGTGATCGACAGCCTGCCGTGCGAGGCGGCTCCGGACGGCGTGCTGCTCGTGGTCACGGCCGTGCGGAAGACTGCTGACGGCACGGTGGCCGTCAGCACCCGCCCGGGCGCCATCAACGAGCTGCTGGGCTCCCAGACCGCCTCCGTGCGGACGACGCTGTCCCCGTCGAGCTTCGACATCACGCCGGAGGTGTCCGGGCTCAAGGTCAGCTACGTGCCCCGGATCGACGGCGCCTCGGCCTCGGCCTCGCTGGCCCTGAGGCTCAGCGCCGACACCGACATCGAGCTGCCCGACGGCAGCTCGGCCGAGTTCTCCGGCTCGATGGAGGTCGTCCCGGCCATCGAGTTCGACTACACCGGCGCCGTCTTCGACGTCCAGAAGGCCCACGTCGGCTTCTCCGCCGACACCACGGCGGACTGGCACGTCAAGGGGAGGTTCAAGACGGACGACACCTCGATCAAGGTTCCGATCGCGTCCCTCAACGCCGCGCCGGTCGTCAAGGCGGCCGGGCTGCCGGTCGTCGTGAACCTGGACCTCACGCTCTACGCCCACATCACTGCCAACGGCAGGGTCACCGTCGACATCGAGCAGAGCTACGCCGACGACTGGGGCGTGTACGCCGACTACACGAAGGGGCAGGGCTGGCGCAAGGGCACTGACTCCGGCAGCAACACGGAATCCCCGGTCACGGGGGCGATCTCCGGCCAGGGCGACATTCGCACCGGTCTGCTCACCGAGGGCACCGTCGCGATCTTCGACAGCCTGGGTGCGAGGGCCGGCATCGAGCCGTACGTGCGCACGGTGGTCAGCGGCAGCGTCGTCTTCGACGGCGAGGGCGGCGTGGAGTCCCAGACCGGTCCGGTCGAGCTGTACGGCGGCCTGGACATCGGCGGCGCGCTGTTCGCCCGGCTCCGGATCCTGGGCACCACCCTGTTCGAGCGGGAACTGCCGTTCACCATCTACCACGAGGAGTGGCCGCTGCTGGGCATCCCGGGCACCTCCTCCGACGACGACGTGTTCGCGGCGAGCTGACCCGGCGACGCGCGTAGGTGCGGACCGCTCCACGAGCGGTCCGCACCCATCCCTCCGCGGCCCAGCCGCGTCGACGGGACTGCGGACACGGTCCTCCCCGCAGCCCGGACCCATCCCTCTCATGTCTCGCTGTGTCAGGCAGCCGAGGCGGATCGCAGGAGTTCCCCCCATGTCAGAGCGCAAGGCCGGCGCCGCATCCGCCGGCCGATCCAGGCGGCTCTCCGCCGCCGCACTCACCCTCCCCCTCGTCGCCGCGGGCCTGCTGCCGGCGGCGACCTCCACGGCCCACGCCGCCACGAGCGACGAGCCCGGCATCGCCGTGGCGATGGGCGACAGTTACATCTCCGGCGAGGCCGGCCGCTGGATGGGCAACAGCGTCACGTTCACCGGCTCCCGCGCCGGCACCGACCGCGCCTGGACCGGCATCGGCTACAGCACGAGCAAGGTCTACGGCACCAGCTACACGAGCGGGTGCGACCGTTCCGACTCCTCCGAGGTGGTCAGCGCCTTCGGCGCCGAGGCCGTGAACATCGCCTGCGCCGGCGCCCACACCGAGGACCTCTTCCGGGCCGGCAGCGGTGGCGAGTCGTTCAAGGGCGAGGCCCCGCAGGCCGATCAGCTCGCCGCCATCGCCGAGCGGGAGCGGGTCGGGCTGATCGCGCTCTCCGTCGGCGGCAACGACCTCGGCTTCACCGACATCATCGCGGAGTGCGTGAAGAGCTACGAGCTCTCGGCCCCCGACTGCGTCCCCGACGTGCGGAAGGCGGTCGACGCCGAGATCGACATGGTGATGGAGAACGTCGGGACGGCCGTCGACGAGATCCGCGCGGTCATGTCCGCCCGCGGCTACTCCGACTCCGACTACCGGATCGTGCTCCAGTCGTACCCGTCACCCGTCCCGCGCAGCTCGGAGGCCCGCTACCCGGAGAGCGGCTGGAGCCGCACCGACCAGGGCGGATGCCCGCTCTCGGACGACGCCCTGGACTGGGCCCGCGACGGCATGGTCCCGCAGGTCGCCGAGCGGCTCGCGCAGGTCGCCGCCGACCGGGGCGTGCAGTTCCTCGACGTCCAGGACCTCCTGCAGGGCCACGAGGTCTGCTCGACGTCGGCCCGCCTGGCCACCTCCTCGCAGAAGCCCTCGGCCGCCACGAGCGAGTGGGCCCGCTTCCTCACCACCGGCCTCACGCAGGGAACCGCGCGGGAGTCCTTCCACCCCAACCACTACGGGCAGTCGGCCCTCGGACGATGCCTCAGCCTGATCGCCGACGAGCCCGCCGACCGGCACTACGCCTGCCACAACAAGCCGGGCGAGGGCGCCTACGGGGTGTACCTGGACGAGGTCTCCTGAGGCCGGATCCACGACCTGCCGCGGGCGGACGGGCGTTCCGCCCGCGGCACTTCCGCTGCGGGTGATCGCCCGCGCCCCTGGCACGGCGACCGGTCATGACCTCCGGACGGCCTCAGCTACCGAAGCCGAGACCGAGGCGGTCCAGTGAGCGCAGCCACAGGTTGTCGTGAGCCTCCCGCTCAAGCCGCCCGTCCGGCAGGGGCAGTTCGCACCAGATGACCTTGCCCTCCGCCGTGTAGCGGGTGCCCCAGCGGTGGGCGAGCTGGGCGACCAGGAAGATGCCTCGGCCGCCCTCGTCCGTCGTGGCCGCCCAGTGGTCGAGGAACGGCTGCGCACCTTCGCCGCCGACGCCGGACACGAACTGCTTACCCCCGTGGCCACGGTGCGGTCCCGCGCCGAGCTCGTCCTGCGCAGCCATGGCGACACCCTGCCCGGCGATGTCCGGCACGCCCTGGAAAGCATCGACGCCGAGTCCCGCCGCATGAGCCTCCTGGTGGACGAACTGCTGCTGCCCGCCCGGCTGGACGCGGGCCGCAGCCTGCGCCGGGACGACGTGGACCTGACTCGTTTGGTTCTCGACACCGTGGCGGACGCGACCGCCCGGCATTCGGGGCACCACTGGGAGATGGACCTTCCCCGAGGAACCCGTTCACGTCACCGATGACGACGACCGGCTTCACCAGGTCCTCACCAACCTCCTCACGAACGCCGGTCGGCACACCCGGGCCGGCGGCCGGCCTTGCGTATCTGGGCCGGTGACCCGAACCGTTCCAGCAGCGTGAGGATGGCCGGGCGCTGCAACCGTGGCCCCAGGACCCGTTCCAGCGATGGATGGATCTGGGTCAGCAGCCCGTGGAGCCGGTTGGCGACCCTGGTCGCCTCGCCGGCCAGGTCGTCGTCGAACCCGACGATCATCTCCAGCTCTCCAGCTCTCCAGCTCTCCAGCTCGGCGATGGTCTCGTCCTCGCCGTCGATCGCCCGCAGCGTGTGCGGCATCGTGCGGGCCGTGTCCGCGATGATGAACGCGTCCTTCGCGTCGGTCTTGGCCTCACCGGGGTAGAGGTCGGCGATCCGTCGCATCGTCAGACCTGGCAGGTGGGCGACCGGGCAGCTCATGTCCGGGCGACCGTCAGGGGAGAGCCCCGATCGAGGCCGGCAGGTCGACCACGACGAGCACCGTTCCGTGCTTGGCCTGGAGTTTCGCGAACAGCTCGCCGGTGCGAGCACCGGCTCGGTCTACGCCACAGCACGGTCAGGCTGCGGGGTGAATCCTCGGAGCGCAATTGTCCACCACGCGGAACCATCACCCTTCATTCGCACTCTGCCTAAGAGACAGCAGGGCATCGTGAACGGAGGCCGCCATGAATCGGCGCACACTGCTCGCAGCGGGTACCGGCTACGCGGCGGCCGCCTGGACAGTGGGCTGGGGTAGCGGTCAGGTGAGGGCCGCGCCCAGCGGCGGTTCTGCCCCTGCTACCGGCGGGCAGCGGCCCCTGGGCTCCGCATCCGCCGCAGTCGGCAGCCATGCGGTCGCGCCCCGCGCCGCTGACTGGTCCGCGCTCGACAGGGGTCTCCAAGGTGGTCTGATACGTCCGGGTGATGCCGACTACGCCACCGCCCGCCTGCTGTACAACACCCGCTTCGACAGTCTGCGCCCCGCCGCCGTCGCCTACGTGTCCAACACCGCCGACATCGCCGAGTGCCTGGCCTTCGCACGCCGCCACGGTACCTCCGTCGCCATTCGCAACGGCGGCCACTCCTATGCCGGTTGGTCCAGCGGCAACGGACGCCTGGTCATCGACGTCTCTGCGCTGAAGTCCATTCGCAGCGGCTCCGGCAGTGCCGTCATCGGGGCCGGCGCCAAGCTCATCGACGTCTACACCCAGCTCGGCGCACGAGGTGTCACCATCCCCGGCGGATCTTGTCCCACGGTCGGCATCTCCGGCCTGACGCTCGGGGGCGGTCACGGTGTGGTCTCGCGCGCCTATGGGCTCACCTCCGACAACCTCACCGGCGCCCGCATCGTCACTGCCGACGGCAGGACCCTCGACGTGTCCAAAGACCGGGAGACTGACCTGTTCTGGGCACTGCGCGGCGCAGGAAACGGAAATTTCGGCGTCGTCACCGAACTCCGGTTCCGCACCCACAAGGCCGCCGACGGCGTCACCGCGCACATGACCTGGCCCTGGTCCAAGGCCGCTGCCGCACTCCGCTCCTGGCAGGAGTGGGGCCCGGCCCAGCCCGACGAGATCTGGTCAGCGCTGCACCTGTCCGCTGTCGCCGGCCGGACTCCCACCGTCTCCATCAGCTGCTTCTCACTCGGCACGTACGGCGCTCTGCAGAACGCCGTCGACCGGCTGGCGGACCGCGCCGGCGGCCCCGGCGCCGCCTCCCGCATCACCATGCGGCGCCGCGGCTACCTCGACACCATGCGGATGTACGCGGGTTGCGCGACGAAGTCCACCACCCAGTGTCATCTGCCCGGCAGAACCCCGGGGCGCCAGCCCACCGGCGTGCTCCAGCGCGAGACGTACGCGGCGCGCTCGGACTTCTTCGACCGCTCGCTCAGTACCGCCGGCATCCGGTCGCTGCTCGACCAGGTCGAACGCCACGGGCGCAGCAGCAGCGGCGGCGCCGTATCCGTCGCGCTCACCGCCTTGGGCGGAGCTGTCAACCGCGTTTCCCCGCAGGCGACCGCCTTCGTACACCGGAACTCGCGCTTCCTGGCGCAGTACACCGCATCCTGGCCCGCCGGTCATACCGCGGGGGCGGCGACGGCCTGGCTGGACGGCACGCACACCGCGATGCGCCGGCACGCTTCGGGCGCGGCGTACCAGAACTACACGGACGCGAGTTTGAGCAACTGGCGCTCCGCGTACTACGGCTCGGCCGCTCACCGGCTGGCTGAGCTGAAGAGGCGTTACGACCCGGGCAGGGTTTTCGACTTCCCGCAGGCTCTGTGAGCCGACGTGGGTGTCGTCACGCAGCAGCGCCCCGGACCACCGGCGCCGGAGGTGCGATGTGCGCTGCCCGCGCACGCGGGACCTGCGGTGTCCTCGGTGGCGAGGTCGGCGGACTGCGCCCCGCGAGTGGTGGGGCGGGCGCCGTCGGTGAAGTACGGGTAGTGGTTGCAGAGTTCATCGCACGATCTGCCGGGTGGCGCCCGGCCTCCGGGCCCGGTAGGTGCCGTCGGAGACGCTGATGAGAGGCCCGGCCACCGCCCGGTCCGGCGCAACGCCGGGCAGCTCGCGGGCGACAGGTCTGCATAACGTGGATGCGCGCGTACGACACCACTGCCGAGGCCGGCACGTTCAACTCACGCGGAAAGGTGCGATGTTCGACACCGAAGACGTGGGCGTGTTCCCCGGCCTGGACGTCGGCAAGAGTGCTCACCACGGCCACGGGCTCACCCCGGCCGGAAAGAAAGTCTTCGACAAGCAGCTGCCCAACAGCGAGCCGAAACTGCGGGCCGTCCTCGACAAACCGACCGCGAAGTTCGGCACGGTCCTCGTCATCGTGGACCAGCCCGCCTCCATCGGCGCCCTTCCGCTGACCGTCGCACGCGACGCCGTGCCGAAGGTGTGGATGCCCGCGGCCCAGGCGGCGTCGACGGCCAGCGCGGTGGTGGTGACCACAGCGGACTGCGGCGGCGCCGGGTGGGCGATCGCGGCGGCGACCTCATCGGCCGTCACGAGCTGTCCGGTGGGCCGGCGGTGAGGTCCGAGAGTCCGTGCACGGTGCCGTCACGGGTGCGGACCGCCGGGATCTCCTTGTCGGGCGCGCCCAGGCGCATCAGTTCATGGTGTAGCCCCCTGACGGCCCGGAGGACGTTGCTCCGGGCCTGGTCGGTTCGGATGAATGGCCGGCTCGGTTGACGGAGAGGGGATGTGTCCGGCGTAGGGGAACGTGGGGCGTCCATGGCGCTGCGGCGGGCCCGGTCTTCGGGGCCGGTGCTCCCGCGACACGCGTTCTGTGGCGACGGCTGTCGGAGGAGCACCGGTCCGGCCGGTTCACCCGGAAGGTTGGAGCGGCTTCACCTTCCGGGCTGTGCCGTTCATTCGCACCGTGACGTTCCCTCGGTTCCGCGCCCGGTCGGCCACGATCCTGTATGACGTCACCTTCCCGTCCCGCCACTCGCAGCTGACCTCGTAACCGCCACGAGCGCGGAGCCCGGTGAACGAGCCGTTGGCCTTCCACGTGTCCGGCAGGGCGGGCAGCAGGTGGATGACGCCGTCGTGGCTCTGCAGCAGCATCTCCGCCACCGCGCCCGTGATGCCGAAGTTTCCGTCCATCTGGAAGGGCGGGTGGTTGCAGAACAGGTTGGGCAGCGTGTTGTAGGTCAGCAGTCCGCGCAGCATGATCTGGGCGCGCTGCCCGTCACCGAGCCGGGCGAAGAGGGCCGCCCGCCAGGGCCAGGTCCACGAGCGGCGGCTGTCGCCCGACACGGTCGCGGCCGTGAAAGGGACGCCCTCCCGCTCGCCGCAGCGTGCTTTGAGCGAGACGAGGGCCGCGGCGGCGAAGTCGGGCGTCTTCGGGGTGATCTGGCGCCCCGGGTAGACCGCGAAGAGGTGCGAGGTGTGGCGGTGGATGTCGGTGGGGCTGTCGATGTCCTCCTGCCACTCCTGCAGCTGACCCCACCGGCCGATCTTGTTCGGCGCGAGCCGGGCCTGCATGTCCGCGACCTTGGCCCGGTAGACGGCATCCGCGTCGAGCGCCGCCTCGCAGTCGAGGTAGTTCTGGAACAGGTCCCAGATGAGCTGCTGGTCGTACATGACGCCGTCCTCGCGCGGACCGTGCTCGGGAGACCAGCCGTCCGGCGCGACGAGGAGTCCGTCCTCGCGTTCCTTGAGGCGGTCCTCCCAGAACTCGCAGATCTCCTTGATCATGGGGTAGGCGACGGTACGCAGGTAGCCAAGGTCCTGGGTGAACGCCCAATGCTCGTAAAGGTGTTGTGCGTACCAGGCGCTCGCGACGGTGTTCCACTCCCACGCGTTGCCGCCGAAGACGCTCTGGCTGGTACGGGCGGTCCAGCCGCGCGTGTCCTGGCCGAAGGCGTTGCGGGTCGCCACCCGGCTGGGTACCGCCACCTGCCGGATGAACCCGACGAGCGCCTCGTGGCACTCCGGCAGGTTCGTCGTCTCGGCTCCCCAGTAGTTCATCTGGACGTTGATGTTGGTGTGGTAGTCGGAGGCCCACGCGGGCTGGTTGCTGTCGTTCCAGAGACCCTGGAGGTTGGCGGGCAGTCCTTTCGGGCGCGAGGAGCTGATGAGCAGGTACCGGCCGTAGTCGAACATCGACTGCTCGAGTTCCGGGTCCGCCCCGCCTTCCGCGTACCGCACCAGCCGGGACTTGGCAGGCAGCGCGACGACGGCGGCGTCGGTGGTGCCCCAGGTCACCGAGACGCGGTTCATCAGGGCGCGCGTCTCGGCGGTGTGCTCGTCGCGCAGCTCGCCGTAGGAACGGGCGGCCGCCCTGCCGAGGGTCTTCGTGACGACCGGGGCCGGATCGGCTCCGCGCCACCCGGCGGCGGCGTCGAGCTTGTAGTCCGTGCGGGCGTCGAGGAGCAGGGTCAGGGTCGTGCAGCCGTCGAACCGGAGCACCGAGCCGTCGGCGTGGAAGGTGCCGTCGGTGTGTACGGCCTGGACGGTGCACGCGTGCTTGAGGCCGTTGCCCATGACGCCGGTGAAGGCGATCCGTCGGGCGCCGGCGTCGACGGTCGTCGGGGTGTTGTCCTGTGCGGACGTGAGCGAGATCGCTCCGGTGAGTCCGCCGACCCTGTCCGACGTGTACCGGAAGACCATGACGTCCGCGGCCCGGCCGGCGAAGGCCTCTCGCAGCACGCGCCGTCCTGGCGCGCCGAAGCGGGTGACGTGGATGCCGTTCACGAAGTCGAGGGCGCGCTGGTAGTCGACGACCGCGCGCTGCGTGCGCGTGTCGAAGCCCGCGCCTTCCAGCGCGATCTCCGCGATCTGCAGGCCGGTGGAGGCAGTGCCGGGAGTCAGGGTGAGCCGGTAGCTGCGGTAGGCCGTGGTGTTGGGGATCCGGAAGGTCCGGGTCTCGCCGCGGCCGGCGAAGGGCGCTCCTGGGTTCTGCGTATCGAGGGTCACCCAGGCGTCACCGTCCTTCGACGCCTGGAGCGCCCATCGCCCGGGGTCGTCCTGCGGACGGTCGCCTGCCGCTGTCAGGGAGTAGGAGGCGACGACGACCGCGCGTGCCAGGTCGATCTGCCAGACGACCGCAGGCGCGGCAGCGTCGACCCGCCAGACGGTGGCCGGGTCGCGGTCCACGGAGCACGAGAGGTCCGTGGCCGGGCGGTTGGTCCCCGCGCCGGATCCCTCGGCGTGCCCGCTCGGCGACGAGACGTACATCGCATCGCCTCCGAGGTCGACACCGGTCAGCCCGATCTCACTCACCTGGAAGTGGCTGACGCCTGCCTTGGGGACGAAGTCGAACCGGTAGAAGCGGTAGGACCCGGCGTCGGCGCAGGTGAATTGCTTCGTCTGGAAGCGGCCCTCGAAGGGTGTCGCCAGAGTGCGGCTGTCCAGCGCGGTCCACTCGACGCCGTCGGCGGAGCCGGAGAGCGTCCATTCCTGCGGGTCGCGCTGGGGCACGTCGTTGGCGCTCGTCAGGCGGTAGGACGGGACCGGGACGGGCTCGGGAAGCTCCACCTGCCACTGCACCTTCGAGCCGGGTGCCTCGATGCACCACTTGGTTCCCGAGTTGCCGTCGTAGGTCTTGTCGACCTCTTCCGACGGGGAGGTCCGGTACGGCCCTCCCGGGGCCGTGACCTTGGGGGCGGGAGTGAAGGCGACGACGACGTCACCGAAGTTCCGGTACGAGCCGAAGCCGGTCATGCCGGTGTCGAAGTCACTGTCCGGCTTGCCCGCGAGGGCGTTGTCGTAGTCGTTGACGCCGCCCCACAGACTCTGCTCGTTGAACTGGATGCGCTCCACATGAGGATCGGCGAAAAGCATGGCGCCGAGTCGGCCGTTGCCGATCGGCAGGGCCTGCGACTGCCAGTCCGTGGCGGGGGCGGTGTACCTCAGCGCCTTGCGCGACAGGGTCGGCCACTGGACGGGGGGCGGGGCGGCGGTGCCTGCGGCGGACGCCTGGGCGACCGGGGTACCGCCGGTCAGCTGAGTGACCAACGGCGCGAGGGCGAGGGCACCGCTGAACTTGAGAAGGCTTCTGCGCTTGGGTTCGTTTTCATGGATCACGACGAGATCTCCCGGCCAATTCATCGGTTCTTTCACGGAGAAAGTGGCGGCCACGGCGCCATGGAGCGAAGCGTCGTCATCATTTCCAATGAATAGATCCGATGTCTAGAGGCGTGCAATGATGACTCACCGAACGCGGACGGACGCAGAGCGTGACTCGTCGAGGGGTGGGGCGAGCAGGGGCGTACCGGTTGGACCCGGAGTCGTACGGCTTCGCCGGCCGTTCTGCGCCGCTGCCCGAGGGCAGTCCTCGGCCGGAATCCGACACGCGGATCCACGTCCCGGCCTCGGCCTCTCGGCTGGGTCAGGCGTGCGCGGACCCGTCCACGCCGAGGGTCTCGCGCAGCCACTGCTCGACCTCTCCGACGTGCACCGTCGCCCACGCCTGCGCGAGTTCGGGCCTGCGGGCGGCGATGGCCTCGTAGATCGCCCGGTGCTGCTGCTGGGTTCGTTCCACGGCGCCGTCGTCCGCACGGCCACGCCACAGCCGGGCGCGTGCGGTGGGCCCGGACAAGCCCTCGATCAACGACGCGAGCACCGCGTTGCCCGAGCCCACTGCCAGCAGACGGTGGAATTCGAGGTCGTTGTCGATCAGGGCGTCCAGCGAAGGCGCGTCATCGAGCCGGTCGAGGACCTCGCCCAGCGCGGCGATCTGCTCGTCCGGCATCACGCGGGCGGCCATCGCCGCGGCGGCCGGTTCGAGGATCCGCCGGACCTCCAGGAACTGGAGCACGGTGTCGTCCTGCTGGAGGTCGGCGACGAACGTCAGCGCGTCGAGGAGCAGGTCGGGTTCCAGGCTCGTCACGTACGTGCCGTCGCCCTGGCGGACGTCGAGGACCCGGATGAGCGAGAGCGCCTTCACCGCCTCGCGGAGGGAGTTGCGGGAGAGGCCGAGCCGCTCGGCCAGGTCGGCCTCGCGCGGAAGCTTGGAGCCGGGACCGAGTTCACCGCCGACGATCATGGCCTTGATCTTCTCGATCGCCTCATCGGTGACTGGCACGACCTCGCCCCTCTCGAGTTCTGGTCCGTGCAGGATAGGTCACTCCCGTGGGTGGGGCCCAAAACCGTAGACATCGATCGCGTTGTCATGGAAGACCGCGTCCCGCTCCGCCGGGCTCAGTCGGTCGGTGAGGCGTTCGGCGGTCCGGACGACCTCGCGGTAGGAGGCCTGGAGCGTGCAGACCGGCCAGTCCGAGCCGAAGAGCAGCCGTCGTGGGCCGAAGGCGTCCAGGACGGTGTCGGCGTACGGAGCGAGTTCCTCGACCCGCCATGTGTCGGGGGCGGCCTCGGTGACCATGCCGGAGAGCTTGCACACGGTGTGGGGCAGGGCGGCGAGACGGCGTACGTCGGCGGCCCAGGGTTCGAGTGCGCCTGCGGCGATCGGCGGTTTGCCGAGGTGGTCGAGGACGAAGGTCAGCCCGTCGAGCCGCGCCGCCGCCTCCTCGCAGGCGGCCAGTTGATCCGGTGTGACGACGAGGTCGTAGGCGAGCCCGGCGTCGGCGACGGCGGCCAGCCCGCGCTGTACGTCGGGCCGCAGCAACCAGTCGGGGTCCGCTTCCTCCTGCACCTGGTGGCGGATGCCCACCAGCCGGTCACCGCCCGGTCCTTCGCGCAGGGCGACGAGCGCGTCGGCGACGCCGGGGGCGGTCAGGTCGGTCCAGCCGACGACGCCGGCGACGAGATCGCTCTCGGCGGCGAGGGCCAGGAGCTCGGGTGTCTCGTCCGGGACGCAGACCGTCTGGACGACGACGGTGGCGGCCACGCCGGCCGCCCGCGCCTCGGGAGCGAGGTCGTCCGCCGAGAACGAGCGGGCCAGCGGTGCGAGCGCGTCGCCCGTGATCCAGGGCTGCGGGCGCACCGACAGATCCCACACGTGGTGGTGCGCGTCGATGATCTGCCGGTCGTTCACAGCTGCCACACCACCGGAAGTCCGGCTCCGGCCCCGAGCTCGGAGTAGTCGTGGGTCACGTCGAGGAGGTCGGCCATCCGCGCCTGCCAGCCCACGTTGACCGGAAGGTGTTCGAGCTCGCCGAGCAGGCGGGCGTAGTCCTCGCATTCGAGGACGTGGAAGAGTTCGCGGCCGCTGCGCCAGATCGTCCAGGAGTCGACCCCGGCGGCGCGGATGGCGGCGGTGAGTTCCTCGGGCACCGCCCGGTGTGCGGCCTCGTACTCCTCGATCCGGTCCGCGCGGACGCGCGTGTGCAGGGCGATCCTCATGGTTTCTCCGGGTGGGTGGGGTCGACGACGATGACGTCCAGGGTGCGCGGGCCGTGGACGCCTTCGACGCGGTCGAGTTCGATGTCGCTGGTGGCGGAAGGCCCGGAGACGAAGGTGAGCGGCCGGGTCGGGTCGAGCCGGGCGAGGGCGTCGGGGACGTCGGCGGCGATCTGCTCGGCGTACACGACACAGAGGTGATAGTCGGGGATGAGGGTGAGTGCGCGGCGGCCCTGTCCGGGGCCGGTGTCGAGGACGACGGTCCCGGTGACGGCGATGCCGGCCGCCGCGAGGGTGAGCGTCCCGTCCAGCGCGTCCAGGTCGGAGACATCCTGGGGTTCCCTGTGCCAGGTCCAGGGGCCGGGAGGCAGCAACTCGACGGGAAAACCGCCCGGTAGGGCAAGGTGGTGAACACCGCGGGAGGCGAGCGTGGCGGCGAGGGTGGCGGGGAGCCCGGCCTCGTCGGTGCGGTGGACGGTGGCACGGTAGTCGGCGACCCGTTCGGCGAACAGGGCGACGAGATCCTCGCCGGGCGTGGTGTGGCTGCGGAGGTACGCACGGGGTACGGGCACGTCGTCGGGTGTCTCGTCGGGTGGGACGTCGGCGAGTGCGGCACGGATGCGGCCGAGTACGGCGTCGCGGCTGCTCATCACTCCTCTTCCTTCGCTCTGTTCTCGCGCCACCAGGTACGGAAGGACTCGGCGGGCGGGGCCGGGGTGTCGCGGGTGTCGGACCAGCCGTGCAGCGGGCCGGGCAGGTGGCCGATGCGCCCGCCCCTGGCGAGGGCGCGGCCGCCGATGCTCGCGGCCTTCTGCGCGGCGGTGAGCAGTGCCGGTGAGTCGAGGACGGTGGCGGCGGCCTTCATGGCCAGGGCCTCAGTGGTGGGCAGGCGTTTCGCGGACCGCTTGGCCTCGACGACCTCGGCCCGCAGGTGGGCCAGCACCTCCGGGATGTCGATCTTCACGGGGCAGGCGTCGTAGCACGCGCCGCACAGTGTCGAGGCGAACGGGAGGGAGGCCGCGTTCTCGACGCCCACGAGCTGTGGAGTGAGGACGGCGCCGATCGGGCCGGGGTAGACCGATCCGTAGGCGTGACCGCCGGTCCGCTCGAAGACCGGGCAGACGTTGAGGCAGGCCGAGCAGCGGATGCAGGCGAGTGCCTGGCGGCCGACGGTGTCGGCGAGGGTGTCGGTGCGGCCGTTGTCGAGGAGGACCAGGTGGAACGCGGACGGTCCGTCGCCGTCCGTGGTGCCGGTCCAGGTGGACGTGTACGGGTTCATCCGCTCGCCGGTGGAGGAGCGGGGGAGGAGCTGGAGGAAGACCTCCAGGTCGGACCAGGTGGGGATGACCTTCTCGATGCCCATGACCGTGATGAGGGTCTGCGGCAGGGTCAGGCACATGCGGCCGTTGCCCTCGGACTCCACCACGACGACGGTGCCGGTGTCGGCGACGGCGAAGTTGGCACCGGAGACGGCCACCTTGGCGGTGAGGAACTTCTCCCTCAGGTGGCGGCGGGCCGCCTCGGCGAGTTCGGCCGGGTCGTCGCCGAGGCCGTCGGGCGCCGGCTCCCCCCAGCGGCCCATCTCGGCGGCGAAGAGGTCCCTGATCTCGGTGCGGTTCTTGTGGATGGCGGGGACGAGGATGTGGGAGGGGCGGTCGTCGCCGAGCTGGACTATGAGCTCGGCGAGGTCGGTCTCGTACGCGGTGATCCCGGCGTCGGCGAGGTGCTCGTTGAGGCCGATCTCCTGGGTCGCCATCGACTTGATCTTCACGACCTCGCGTTCGCCGGTGGCCCGGACGAGGTCGGTGACGATGCGGTTGGCCTCGGCCGCGTCGGATGCCCAGTGGACGGTGCCGCCGGCGGCCGTGACGGACTGCTCCAACTGGACGAGGTAGTGGTCGAGATGGCGGGCGGTCCGCTTCTTGATCGCGGCGGCCGACGTCCGCAGCTCTTCCCAGTCGTCCAGCTCGGAGGCGACGGCGAGACGCTTGTCGCGGATCGTGGACGTGGCCCGCTTCAGGTTGGCCCGCAGCTGAGGGTCCTTGAGCGCGTCGCGGGCGGCGTCGGGGAAGGAGGGGGAGCCGAGCCAGACGACTCCGCGGTCACCAGGGGTGCTCATCGTTCGGCTCCTTCGACCTGCGCGAGGATCTCCGCCAGGTGCATGGTCCGTACGGTGCTGTCCTGGCGGGACAGTCCGCCGCCGATGTGCATCAGGCAGGAGTTGTCGGCGGCGCACAGCACCTCGGCGCCGCTGTCCAGGATTCCTCGGGTCTTGTCGGCGAGCATCGCGCTCGACGTCTCGGCGTTCTTGACGGCGAAGGTGCCGCCGAAACCGCAGCAGGAGTCGGCGGCCGGGAAGTCGACGAGCTCGATGTCCTTCACCGCACGCAGGAGTCGATGCGGCCGATCGCCCAGGCGCAGGCCGCGCAGGGAGTGGCAGGTGGGGTGGTACGTCACCCGGTGCGGGAACCGCGCGCCGACGTCCGTGACTCCCAGCACGTCGACGAGGAACTCGGTGAACTCATGTACGCGGGGCACCACTTCGGCGACCTTCCGCTGGAGCGCGGCGGATCCGTGGTCCCGGGCGAGGACGGGGTGCTGGTCGCGGATCATGCCGGCGCACGACGCGGAGGGCGTGACCACCGCGTCGTACCCGTCGAAGGTCCGCGCGAAGCGGTCCACCAGGGGAACGGCCTCCGGCCGGTAGCCGGTGTTGAAGTGCATCTGCCCGCAGCAGGTCTGCTCCTGCGGGAAGTCCACGGTGTGGCCGAGCCGTTCGAGGACGGTCACCACGGCCCGGCCCGTGTCCGGGAACATCGTGTCGTTGAAGCAGGTGAGGAAGAGGGCGACGCGCATCAGCCGGCCTCCCCGGGGGTCGGGACGTCCGAGGGCAGCAGCCCGCGTTCCTTGAGTTCCGCCCACAGCGCGTCCGGGACGGGGTGGCCGAGCATGGCGCCCGCGTCGCGGGCCTCGGCGGCGCTGCGGGTGCCGACCAGGACACTCGCGACAGCCGGGTGCCCCAGGGGGAAGCGGAGGGCGGCGGCGCGCAGCGGCACCCCGTGGCGTTCGCAGACGGCCTTGAGGCCCAGTGCCCGGGCCAGCAGGTCGGGCGGCGCGGCGGTGTAGTCGTACGTCGCGCCGGGTCGCGGGTCGGCGAGCAGGCCGGAGTTGAAGGCGCCGCCGATGACGACGTCCACGCCGCGGTCGGTGGCGAGTGGCAGCAGCTCGGTGAGGCCGCGCTGGTCGAGGAGGGTGTAGCGGCCGGCAAGGAGGACGGCGTCGATGTCGGTCTCGCGGACGAAGCGGGCGAGGAGGTCTGCCTGGTTCATGCCCACGCCGATCGCGCCGACCATCCCCTCGTCCCGCATCCGGGCCAACTCGGGGTACGCCTCGTCGAGAGCCGGCCCGGCGTGGTCGTCCGGGTCGTGGAGGTAGACGACGTCGATCCGGTCGAGGCCGAGCCGCTCCAGGCTCCCTTCGATCGATCGTCGTACACCCCGTGCGCTGAAGTCCCAGCGCCGGCGGTGGGTGGCGGGCACGGCGAAGCCGTTCGCGAGGTCGTCGCCCGGGGCTCCCGGCGTCGGCTCCAGGAGGCGGCCGACCTTGGTGGACACGACGTAATCGTTCCGGGGGCGGGAGCGCAGGGCGGCGCCCAGGCGCCGTTCGGACAGGCCGAGGCCGTAGTGCGGGGCGGTGTCGAAGTACCGTACGCCCGCGTCCCAGGCGGCGTGCACTGCCTGCTCCGCCTCGGCGTCGGCGACGGCGGTGAACAGGTTGCCGATCCCGGCCGCGCCGAAGGCGAGCTCGGTGACCCGTACGGCGCTGCGACCGAGTGCGTTCTGGTCCAGGGTCAAGGCTTCGGCTCCGGTCGCAGACGCAGTCCGGCCATGCCGCCGTCGACGGCGAGGGCGGTTCCGGTCACCGAGGCGGCGGCCGGGGAGGCGAGGTAGGCGATGGAGGCGGCGACCTCGTCGGCGGAGACCAGCCGTCCGGTGGGCTGGCGCGCTTCGAGTGCGGAGCGCTCCGCGGCGGGGTCGTCGGCGGCGCCGAGAAGGCGGCCGACCCACGGGGTGTCGACGGTGCCGGGGTTGACGCAGTTGACCCGGATGCCTTCGCGGACGTGGTCGGCGGCCATGGCGAGGGTGAGGGACAGCACCGCGCCCTTGCTGGCCGAGTACAGCGCGCGCTGCGGCAGTCCGGCGGTCGCGGCGATCGAGCAGGTGTTGACGATCGCGGCGTGTGCCGACCGCCGCAGGTGCGGCAGGGCGGCCCGGGTGGTGCGGACGACGCCGAGGACGTTGACGTCCAGGACGCGGTGCCACTGTGCGTCCGGGTTGTCCTCGACGGTGCCGGCGGCCCCGATACCGGCGTTGTTGACCAGGATGTCGATCCCTCCGAGAGTCTCGGCTGCCGCCTGCACGGCGCCGTGGACCGATTCGTCGTCGGAGACGTCGGCGGTGAAGCCGCGCAGGGGGGCGGGGACGCCGCTCGGGTCGAGGTCGAGGACGGCGACGTCCGCTCCGCGCTCGGCGAGCAGCCGGGCGGTGGCGAGGCCGATGCCGGAGGCACCGCCGGTGACCAGGGCGGTGAGCCCCGCGAGTTCGGTCGTCATGCCCGTCCCTCCGTGTCCTCGGCCGCGTCGGCGACCCAGAAGGCGCCGTGCGGGAAGGTGTACGTGTCGATGCTGGCCTGCTTCATGGTGGCGGAGAAGCCGGGCGTGACGGGGGCCCGGTAGTGTCCGCGGTCGATCACGACCGGGTCGAGGAAGTGCTGGTGGAGGTGGTCGACGAACTCGACCACCCGGTCCTGGGTGGTGCCGGAGAGCGCCACGTAGTCGAACATCGACAGGTGCTGGACGAGTTCGCACAATCCGACGCCGCCGGCGTGCGGGCACACGGGGACGCCGAACTTGGCGGCGAGCAGCAGGATGGCGAGGTTCTCGTTGACACCGGCGACGCGGGCGGAGTCCAGCTGGAGGACGTCGACGGCGCCGGCCTGGAGGAGCTGCTTGAAGACGATGCGGTTCTGCACGTGCTCGCCGGTGGCGACCTTGACCGGCTGGACGCCGCGACGGATGGCGGCGTGGCCGAGGACGTCGTCCGGGCTGGTGGGTTCCTCGATCCAGTACGGGTCGAACTCTGCGAGCGCGTTCGTCCACTCGATCGCCTCGTCGACGTCCCAGCGCTGGTTGGCGTCGATCGCCATGCGGATGTCCGGTCCGACGGCTTCCCGAGCGGCGCGGCAGCGGCGTATGTCGTCGGCGAGGTCGGCGCCGACCTTGAGTTTGATCTGGGTGAAGCCGTCCGCGACGGCCTTCTTGGCGAGGCGGGTGAGCTTCTCGTCGGTGTAGCCGAGCCAGCCGGGAGAGGTGGTGTAGGCGGGGTAGCCCTGCCGCAGCAGGCCGGCGGCGCGCTCGGCCGCACCCTGCCTGCCCTTGGTCAGCAGCTCCAGGGCCTCGTCCCGGGTGAGGGCGTCGCTGATGTACCGGAAGTCGATCTGGCTCACCAGCCATTCCGGGTCGGAGTCGGCGAGGAACTGCCAGACCGGCTTGCCCTCGCGCTTGGCCGCGAGGTCCCAGACCGCGTTGACGACGGCGCCGATCGCCATGTGCATCACCCCCTTCTCCGGCCCGAGCCAGCGCAGTTGGCTGTCGCCGACGAGGGCGCGGTAGACGTCTCCCGGATCGGCGCACACCTCGTCGACGCTCCTGCCGACGACGTGCTCGCGCAGGGCGTCGATGGCGGCGACCTGGACGTCGTTGCCGCGGCCGATGGTGAAGGTGAAGCCGTGGCCTTCGTGCTCGCCCGCGGACGTGCGCAGGACGACGTAGGCGGCGGAGTAGTCGGGGTCCGGATTCATGGCGTCGGACCCGTCCAGCTCCCGCGAGGTGGGGAAGCGGATGTCGTAGGTGTCGACCGCGGTGATCCGGGCTTCGGCTGAGGACAACTCGGTGCCTTTCACGCGTTGATGAACGTCTGGCGCTGGGTGCCGAGGCCGTCGATGGACAGCTCGACGGTGTCACCCGCGCGCAGGTAGGGGGTGCCGGGCAGGCCGAGGGCCACGCCGGCCGGGGTCCCGGTGTTGATGACGTCTCCGGGGCGCAGCACCATGTACTGGCTCAGGTACCAGACGAGGTGCGCGACGTCGAAGACCATGTTCTTGGTGTGACCGTTCTGGCGGACCTCGCCGTCGACGGCCAGGGTCAGGCCCAGGGTCTGGGGGTCGCCCGCCTCGTCGGGGGTGACCAGCCAGGGGCCGAGCGGGTTGAAGGTCTCGCAGGACTTGCCGAGGTCCCACTGGGCGGAGAACTCGAGCTGGAACTCCCGCTCGGACACGTCGTGGCTGACGGCGTAGCCGGCGATGTGGCCGTGGGCGTCGGCGGGGCTCGCGAGGTAGCGGGCCTCCCGGCCGATGACGACCGCGAGTTCGACCTCCCAGTCGGTCTTGACCGACCCGCGCGGGATCAGCACGTCGTCGTACGGGCCCACGACGGTGGAGGGGTCCTTCATGAACACCACCGGCCGCTCGGGGACGGGCGCGCCGGTCTCCTCGGCGTGGTCGCGGTAGTTGAGGCCGACGCAGACCACCTTGCCGGGACGGGCCACCGGGGCCCCTGTCCGCCGGCCGGCGACGTCGAGGCGCGGCAGCTCGCCTCGCGCGAGCGCCCGCCGGACGCGGTCGATCCCGCCCGAGGCGAGGAACGGCCCGTCGATGTCCGTGGTGAGGGTACTGAGGTCGAACGCGGCGCCGTCCTCGTCCAGGACCGCCGGGGTCTCGTCCCCGGGCATGCCGATACGCATCAGCTTCATGTCTCGTCTCCTGTCGTCGCTTCGGGGATCACGCCCCTCAAGCCGACACATCTGATGAATCCGCGGCGGCATGACCATACGAGCCTCCCTCGCCTCACCGCAAGGAGTCATCCGATGTTTGTCGACCGAGCGAGGCGCTCATCCCTCTCTCCACAGGTCAGCACGCTTGTGCCTTCACCTGACTATGCATCAAAGGCGCCCGGAAGCTGTTTCGTCATTCATCCGAGGTTTCCTCTTGTCAGTCAGGTTTCCGACTCGTAAGGTCCTCGTTGCCCCGAGCCATCCGATGACTCGGGAATCTCCGGCCGTTCCGCATCGCCGGATCACGCCCCCGGCTCCCCACCCCGTCAGGGGCACCCGCACTCCAGCCAAGGAGATCAGCACGATGAAGCCTCGCTCCTCCAGAATCGCGGCCACGGCCGCCGCCGTGGCCGTCCTGGCGGGGTTCGCCACCGCCTGCAACCGCGGCAGCGACACGGCCTCCTCCGGCGGCAAGCCGGCACTCGGCATCGACCTGCCGCGCGCGGACTCCGACTTCTGGAACTCCTACGCGCAGTACATCGAGCGGGACGCCAAGGGCCAGGGCCTCAACACCCTGCCGGTGAGCAACTCCCAGAACGACGTGACGAAGCTCGTGGCCAACGTCCAGGTCTTCCAGAACACCGGCGCCAAGGCCGTCGTCATGGCCCCGCAGGACACCGGCGCGATCGCCTCCACCCTCGAGACGCTCGCCTCCAGGAAGATCCCGGTGGTCAGCGTCGACACGCGTCCCGACAAGGGGGACGTCTACATGGTGGTGCGCGCCGACAACAAGGCGTACGGCACCAAGGCCTGCGAGTTCCTCGGCAAGCAGCTCGGAGGAAAGGGCAAGGTCGCGGAGCTCCAGGGCGCCCTGAGCTCCATCAACGGACGCGACCGCTCCGAGGCCTTCGCCGCCTGCATGAAGGAGAACTACCCCGGCATCAAGGTGATCGAGCTCGCCACCGACTGGAAGGGGGACGTCGCCTCGGCCAAGCTCCAGTCCACCCTGGCCGCCCATCCGGACCTCGGCGGCATCTACATGCAGGCCGGCGGCGTCTTCCTCCAGCCCACCCTCGCACTGCTCCAGCAGAAGGGCCTGCTCAAGCCCGCCGGACAGCCGGGACACATCAGCATCGTCTCCAACGACGGCATCCCGGCGGAGCTCAAGGCGATCCGCGAGGGCCAGATCGACGCGACCGTCTCGCAGCCCGCGGACCTCTACGCCAAGTACGCCCTCCACTACGCGCAGGCCGCCGCCGAAGGCAAGACCTTCAAGCCCGGCCCGACCGACCACCAGTCGACGATCGTCGCCCTGCCCAACGGCCTCGAGGACCAGCTCCCCGCCCCCTTGATCACCAAGGAGAACGTCGACGACAAGGCCCTGTGGGGCAACAACGTCGGCAAGTAGTCCCTCCCGGACCCCGTGAGCGGCGGCCTGCCGAGCACCTTCCGGCGCCGCCGCTCACGGTCCTGACCGCACGCCGCTCCAGCCGAAAGGACCCTCCCGCCATGGCGGACCCCAGCCCCGTCCGGGGCCCCGTCGTCGAGGCCGACGGGATCAGCAAGCGCTTCGGTGCCACGGTCGCCCTCAGCGACGCACGCATCTCCGTGGCACCGGGCGAATCCCACGCCCTCGTCGGCCGCAACGGCGCGGGCAAGTCCACGCTCGTGTCGATCCTCACCGGCCTGCAGCAGCCCGACACCGGCACCCTGCGCTTCCAGGGGCAGCCGGCGCCTGCGCCCGGTGACACCGACGCGTGGCGCTCCAAGGTGGCCTGCGTCTACCAGCGCTCCACGATCATCCCGGGCCTGACCGTCGCGGAGAACCTCTTCCTCGACCGGCAGAGCTCCGGTGCGCTGCGCCCGATCAGCTGGAAGCGGTTGCGGCACCGCGCGAGCGACCTGCTCGCCGAGTACGGCGTGGAGGTCGACCCGACCGCCCGCGCAGAGGACCTCACCGTCGAGCAGCGCCAGTTCGTGGAGATCGCCCGGGCCCTCTCCTTCGGCGCCCGGTTCATCGTCCTCGACGAGCCCACGGCCAAGCTCGACGCCCGCGGCATCGAGAAGCTCTTCGACAAGCTCCGCGCCCTCCAGCGGCAGGGCGTCGCCTTCCTCTTCATCTCCCACCACCTGCAGGAGGTGTACGAGCTCTGCTCCACGGTGACGGTCTACCGGGACGCCCGGCACATCACCACCGCCCCGGTGGCCGAGCTCGACCAGCAGGCCCTGGTGGAGGCGATGACCGGTGAGAGCGTCCGGGGTACCGAGCCCGCCTGGTCGGTGACCGGCCGCACGTCCGCGCACGGCGCTCCGCTCCTCGACGTCTCGGGCCTGAGCCTGACCGGCGTCTATCACGACGTCACCCTGACCGCACGCGCGGGTGAGGTCGTGGGGCTCGCCGGAGCGGCGGCCAGCGGCAACGTCCAGCTCGGCGAGACCCTGGCCGGACTGCGGCGCCCCCGGTCCGGCACGGTCACGGTCGCCGGCCGTCCCGTCCGCACCGGACGCGTTCCCGACGCCCTCGCGGCCGGCATCGGCTTCGTACCCGAGGACCGGCACATCCAGGGACTCGTGCCGGAGCGCAGCGTCGCCGAGAACGCCACCCTCACCGTCACCGATCAGCTCGGCCCGTTCGGCATGGTGCTGCCTTCACGGACCAGGGCCTTCGCCGAGCGGATGATCGCCGACCTCGACATCAAGACGCCCGGGGCCTCCGCCTCCGTCTCCGACCTGTCCGGCGGCAACCAGCAGAAGGTCGTCATCGCGCGCGCCCTCGCCACGGAGCCGCACGTCCTGGTCGCCGTCCGGCCGACCAACGGCGTGGACGTCAAGTCCAAGGAGTCCCTGCTCGGTACGGTCCGCGAGGTCGCCGACGACGGAAGGAGCGCCCTGATCGTCTCCGACGAACTCGACGACCTCCGGGTGTGCGACCGCGTCCTGGTCATGTTCCACGGACGCGTCGTCGCCGAGTTCCCGCACGGCTGGAGCGACGAACAACTCGTCGCCGCCATGGAGGGCATGACCGGCCTGAACCACACGAAGGAATCAGATGTCTCCCACCACTGAGATCCGCGCGGTCCCGACCGCGGCCGTTCCCGCGCCGGCGGACCGCCGCTTCACCCTGGCCCGCTACCGCGACCTGTCTCTCGTACCCGTCCTGCTCGTCCTGTGCGTCATCGGGTTCGCCGTGTCACCGGCCTTCCTCACGTCCGACAACCTCCTCGGCGTCGCACAGCAGGCCACCGAACTCAGCCTGCTCGTCCTGGCCCAGGCCCTGATCCTGATCTCCGGCCGGATGGACCTCTCCCTGGAATCCACCATCGGCGTCGCCCCGGTCATCGCCGTCTGGCTGGTCCTGCCCGACCACGGCGCCCGGTTCAACGGCCTCGGTCTGTTTCCCTACTGGGCCGCGATCCCGCTGTGCCTGCTGGTCGGCGCGGTCATCGGAGCGGTCAACGGCTTCCTCATCCTGAAGCTGCGCCTCAACGGCTTCATCGTCACGCTCGGCGCGCTCACCCTGCTCCGGGGCCTCCAGGTCGCTGTCTCCGAGGGCCAGTCGATCGTCAACCTGCCCAGCTCCTTCACGTACCTCGGCCGCGCGAGCTGGCTCGGCGTACCCGCTGCCATCTGGATCTGCGGACTCCTGTTCCTCGTCACCGGCAGCGCGCTCGCCTGGTTGCGCCACGGCCGCGCCCTCTACGCGATCGGCGGCAACTCCGAGGCCGCGCGCGCCGCGGGCATCCGGGTCGACCGCGTCGTGTGGACCGTTCTGATCCTCGGCAGTCTGATTGCCGCCTTCGCCGGAATCCTCTACACGGGTCACTACGGGTCCATCTCCGCCGACCAGGGCAACGGCTGGATCTTCCAGGTCTTCGCCGCCACCGTCATCGGCGGCGTCAGCCTCAACGGCGGCCGGGGCACTCTCTTCGGCGCGCTCACAGGCGTGCTCACACTCCAGCTCGTGGTCAACGTCATGACCCTCGCCGGAGTGCCACCGTTGTGGAACCAGTTCCTCAACGGCGCGATCATCATCGTCGCGCTGATCATTTCCCGCTTCGCCTCCGGCGAGAAGCAGGAATAGACCTCCGCCCTCACCGCCGAAGCGACGCTGTCCGTCCCTCGGGTGCGGGCAACGCCGCTTCGGCGCTCACCCCAGGAGAACCACAGCATGGCGGTCACCGACCTGGCCATCGAGAAGATCAAGGAAATGATCGTCTCCGGCGCCCTGCAACCGGGCGCCCGCCTCCCCAACGAGGCCGATCTGGCCGACCAGCTGGGCCTCTCCCGCAGCTCGTTGCGCGAGGCCGTCCGGGCGCTCACCGCGATGCGGATCCTCGTTCCCCGGCAGGGCGACGGCACGTACGTGTCCGGCCTGGAGCCCCATCTCCTCCTGGAGTCGCTCGCCTTCGCGGCGGACGTCTCCCACGGCCACACGGCAGGTCAACTCCTCCAGGTACGGAGGCTGCTGGAGCCGCAGGTCACGGCTCTCGCGGCCGGCTGCCTCACGGACGAACAGCTGAAGGAGCTGCGCGGCATCCTCGACCGGAGTGCCGAGGAGGGCATCGACATCGAGACGTTCGTCGCCCTGGACATCGAGTTCCATCGCGCGATCGCCGATTCCGTGGGCAATCCGGTGCTCTCGACGCTCCTCGGCATCCTCTCGACGCACACGCAGCGCCTGCGCATCGTCCGCGGCACCCAGCACGCCCCGGCCCGCGAACAGGCCCACCGCGACCACGAGGCCATCTGGCGGGCATTGTCCGCGGGCGACGCCCAACTGGCGGCCTCTGCCAGCATGGTGCACGTCGTAGCCGTCGAGGACTGGCTGGCATCCGGCCTCCCGGTCGAGTGACCGGCATGCGAAAGCGGACCGCACGGGCGTGGCGATAGGCGGGCGCTGCACAGAGCGGGCGCATGTGCGGCTCTGCCCGGAACCCAGGCCCTTCCACAGTGATGCAGCACCGCCGCCTGGCGCGTGACTGCGAATCGAGGGGTGGCCGGTGTGGCGGCGGCCCATGCGGGCTGGTGTGGGCGGGCTGGGCCCCGCCGGCACGGGTGGCCGGCCCTTCACGGCGTCACAGCACGCAAGGGTGATCCGCCGTAGGGAAGGCGCAGGTCTGCGCGAACGCATCGTTCACGATCTTCTGCGCCAACTCGGCCTGCTCTTCCGGCACGTCGACCCTGATCCAGAGGAGATACGCATGCGCCCTGCCGTCGCCGCCCCTGAAGCCCCACCGCTGTTTCAGGGACATGCGGTATCGGCCGGGCTCCGGGTGGTCGATGCCGTAGTGCGTCGCGTCTCCGTGCTTCAGCCACCGGCTCTGGGCTTCGCCGGGGATTGATTCCTGGAAGACGCGGACCTCCTTCGTGTCGCACCGCGCACCGCAGTAGTGCGACCGGGCATCGATCCCGAGCCGTGGGATGAGCTCCGCGCGAACGGCCTCCTCCTCGCCCTCGCAGCGGGAGATGCCGTTCGCCTTGTCGTCGGGCTTCAGTTCGTGGTGCTCGTCCAAGACGCACTTCAGGTATTTCGGGACGCGGGCGGTCAGTGCCGTCCCCGGGATCCGGCGGATCACAGACCGCTCTGCGCCCTTCCACCGGGCGCCGTACACCGGCTGGTACGGCGTCCCGATGTACTGGACAAACCGGTTGTCCCCAGCGGGGATCCGAGCGCGCGGCAAGTCCTTCAGTGCGCGGGTGCCCCCCAAAGCGATGGCATCCGTGAGCCCCGCCTTGCGCAGGGCGGCCCCGGCGAGGATCCGGGCGACCTCGGTGACGCGGTCGAGGTCAGCGAACTCCTCGGCGTACTGGACGTCGATCACCGCGTTGCCCTTCCTGATGATCACCTTGGCCACCTTGGGGAACGGATATCCGGCTTCGACGATCCATTGGGATCCCGTGATCAGTTCGGCCTCGTCGCCGAGCCCGTCGATGGCCCGGGCCGTCCCGCCCGTCAGGCCGAGATCCCGCATCCCGAATCTGTCGAATGTCGACTTGGCCATGGTCACGGCCCCCGTGGTGTGGAACGCCGTCACGACTTGCGCCGACAACTTGATTTGTACCGCCGGGGCGAAGGGTGACTGTTCATCGACGATGCATGAGCTCGGCGAATGCCGACCCAGGACCGTCGGAGGAGTCTGCTCCAGGGTCCGTTCCTGGGCGTCGTCGATGAGGGCTGCCACGTCTTCGTCTTCCAAGAGGTCGCACGCGGCGGGCAGTGCGCGCACCGGACCGGGGGGCGCGTCGGCTTGTGCGGCGCCCTTGACGATCACGGTGTAAGCCCCCGCGAGGAGGACGAGGGCCAATGCGCCGGCTGCCAGCTGGCGTCGTTTCCCTGGCGATCGGGTCGCGTCGTGAGCGTCTGCGCTTGCCGTGTTCGCCAGTCGGTCTCGCAGCTCGATGTGGCGGAAGCGGTACGCTCCGCCCGACTGGCGCAGCACCCCCCGCTGGTGCGCATCCTTGAGGAACGCCATGATCCGCAGCGGGAGTCTGCCGGTGGCTGCGAAGTACAGGCGGGCCACCTGAAATCTTCCCCACGCCGAGACCGCGATGACGTACAGCAGCCAACTGGCCAGTGTTCCAGCCACGGTGAGCACCCAGTCGCCGGTGTCGACGAAACCCTCTGCCGTGCCGTGGACCGCCCACAGGCCGAGCAGTGCCGGCGGCAGCAGAAGAGTGAGAGGCACGAGGCGTGCGCGATGTTCCCAGGCGGCGAACAGCAAGGGGGCGAAGACGATGAGCAGCGACTCGGCCAGGTCGAGCGCGAATCCGATCACGCGCTCATCGGCGGTGAAAACGACCGTGTTATCGGCGAAAGGCGTGAAAGGCAGCATTCCCACGGGCACAAGGCACAGCAGAAACAGCGCGGGGCGCCCTGCTGGGGTGAGCCATCCGAGCACCGCCACCGCTTGCCGATCGGTGCGCAGAAGTGCGGCCGGGGATGGCGCCAGGGACGGGTCCGCGGCGCCGAGCAGCAGCCGACGACAGCATCGCTGCAGGGTCGTCAGGCTCGCGGCGACCATGGCCCACAGCCACAGGCCGGAATCGCCGGCTGTCGCGGCGGTCCAACCCGCCGTGAGAAGCGCCGCCACGAGGACGCCCACGACCCGGCCGCGCCGGCTGCCAAGGGCCTCCCGCAGCCGCTTCCCGGTGAGGCGCACGACCTCCTGCGGCGGCCGATGCTCCGTGCCCTCCGCGGAGGTAGCCGCGTACAGGAAGGCCACGAGGCACAGCAGAGCGTAGGCACCCCACAACGGCAGGCCCCATCGCGCGTGCCAGGCGGGGGCTCCGTGCACGCTCGACGAGACCAGGGCGGTGCTCAGTGCGAACGGAGGCACCAGGCCCAGGGCGCGCACCCGCCATGGCATGTCCTCGTCGAGGCGCCACCAGGCGAGGTCCTGCCGGTTGTCGGCCTTCATGCGCGCGGCCAGGAAGCCCGCCCACGCGCGTGCCTGCTCCGGGTCCCTGGCGCCGCGTGCGGCACGGATGTCGTGGGACGCGCTGTACACGGTGTCGAGATAGGCGTCGTACAACCGGCGCTCGATGTCCTTGATGTCGGCGAAGCCACCCGGCTCGAGCAGTTCGCCCGGGTCGGCACTGCCCGTGCCGTATGCCTCCCGGGCCAGGCTCAGGTGCAGCGGCACCCGCAGCACCATGCGCAGCCGCGCCTCAGGGGATTCGTCGTCAGCGGCGGCCAGGCGGTCGAGGACGGCGGACCAGCGGGCCTTGGGTCTGCCGCCCGGGTTCAGATACGCGGCCACCGCATCGTCCGTCAGCGGGCACAGAACGATCTCGGTGCGGGCGAAGCGGCTCTGGTCGAGCGCGTGCTCGGTGTATTCCTCCGCCCGGCTGGTCAAGACGAACGGGTTCCCGCCCTTCGTGCTCGCCTGAAGCTGCCGCATGGCCTCCTCCCGTACGCCGTGCGGCAGTTCGTCGAAGCCGTCCAGGACGGGCAGGATGCGCTGTGACCGCAGCAGTTCCAGGGCGACGCCGGCGGGTGGGGCACCCGAGACCGGTGTGCACGCGCGCGGATGGTCGTCCGCCACCTGCCCTGCGATCCAGTGGTACAGCCCTTGGCGTGGGTTCCAGGAGGCGAGCGATACGATGACGGGCACGGGCCCTTGCCTCGCAGTGAGGCGCTCGCGTTCTCTGAGCAGCCCCTCCGCAAGGCGCAACACCAGGATCGACTTCCCTGCGCCCGCACCACCCAGGATGACCAGCCGCTGCGGGGGTTTCTTGGAGATGTACTCCAGGAAGGAGCCCAGTTGGGGTTCCGGTGGGCCGTCCGCCTCCCGCCAGGCCACCTCGATGGGCTCTGGATCGTGGATCTGCGCCCAGCGTTCGTCCCGTCTGTACCGCACGCACAGGTCCTCGGCCAGAGTGTCGGCAGCCCCCGCGAGATTCTTCTCGGACCGCCAGGCGCCTTCGCGGCGCTCCCGGACCCGATCCAGCACGCGTTGCGCGAGGTCGACGGCCATGAGGGCCGCGAGGAGCAACCAGCCGACGGTCGCGGGCCCGGGGCCGAGACCGGACGGCAGCGGCAGGGCGGGCTCGGCGACGAGCAGCACCACGGCGAAGGCGGCGAGGCCGAACCAGCCGCCCACGTCGACCGCGATCACGATGTTGTCGACGTGCCCGGCCTGGACGACCGTCTTCTGCCGTCCACCCGAAATCCCGAGGCGCGGCCATCCCCACCCCCGCTGCCCTGCCACCGCGCTGCCTCAGCTCAAGTTGATGGGGCCATGAATGTTCTCGGCCTGGATGACGTTGTGCTGGGTGCCGCCGGTGATCCAGAAGCCGCCCGAGTGCCCCTCGGCCTGTCGCTGAACCTGCGCGAGCGCTTCGGCGAAATCGGGGTCCTGCGCGGCCCTGAGCCGCAGGACGTTCGCCAGCTCGCGAGCACGTTCGGCGCTGTCCGGGTGCTCTTCCAGGCCTGTGAGCTCCGCGTCTTCTGCGCGTTGTCCATCGCCGTGTGACCTGCGTGTCACCAGAGTGCGCAAGGACTCCCACAGCTGCTGCCCGGCGCTCCCAGCCGCGGCTCCCGCCAGTGTCATCAACAGTTGTGCCGAGATGGGTTCCACGGAATCTCCTCCGCCTCTGAGCATGGACACGCAGCCTCCGTGTGAAGAACGCGACGCAACCGTACTGCGGTTCCAACTCCTCCAGCAGCACAGTCCGCGGTAACGGAGCACCCCCCCGCATTTCTCATCGAGGTCGTCACGGGCGTCGATGAACACGGCCGAACCTATGGCCATCGGCCGCGGCGTTCGGTTCAGGGCGGTACTGGACCGGGCTGTGCTGGCAGAGCCGGGCGTCCTCGACGAGGGTGGTGGCGGTGGACGCGAGTTCGGCGGGAGGTCCCCGCCCACGCCGGCGGACAGTGGATCGTCCGTGCTGCGCGGTCGAGGTTGTCTCCGCAGGACGAGGTCCAGTGGTCGTCCCTCATAGGACTCCGGGAATTGCATCCGCTGCGTGAATGCGGGGCAGACGTGATGGTCGGCGGGGGATTCGCCGTGAGTCGACGTGGTGAGGTCGTCGAGCTGCCAGTCGGGGTCGAGGCCTTCCGCGTGCCGTCTGGTTTGAGGTTCGTGGCGCCTCCCGTCACGAGTGTCGGATCCGGTGACGCCGGGTCACCGAGCACGGACGTCGGCGGCACTGCGCTGTCAGGTTTTGGCCGGAACCCCACGGAGAGAAGTCGCTTTACCGGATTTCCTCGGCAACGCGCAAGGGATTCGACAAGGAATTCCCCGTCGGCGCACTAGACTGGCGGGCTGTTTGGCGCCGGATCGGAACAACCCGGGCAGACCCGGGCTCCACCGGCGACCCGGACGTTCCGGGAGCGAGACGCGAGGGCCGATGTCAGCCACACCTGAGCGCGGTGAACTCACTCTGCTCGACGACGGGGAGACGCACGAAGAGTCCGACAAAGCGGCCCGGTTCTCCGCCGGGCCCGCCGCCCCGCCCCGTACGCTCGTCGACATCCTCGACGCGACCGTCCTGGCGCACCCCGACGAACTCGCCCTGGACGACGGCTCCGCCCAGCTGACCTATCACGCGCTGGCAGCCGAGGTCGAGCGGCGGCGCCGCGCCCTCGCCGCAGCCGGGGTCGGGCTCGGCGACCGGGTCGGCGTACGCGTGCCCTCCGGGACCAACGAGCTGTACGTGGCCATCCTCGCCGTGCTCGCCGCGGGGGCCGCCTACGTGCCGGTCGACGCCGAGGACCCGGACGAGCGGGCCGACCTGGTCTTCGGCGAGGCCGGGGTGCGCGCGGTGCTCGGCGCCGGACAGTCCGTCGAGGTCACCGGGGACCCCGAGCCCGGCCACGCCCCCGCTGCCCGCCCCGGGCCCGAGCACGATGCGTGGATCATCTTCACCTCAGGCTCCACCGGCACGCCCAAGGGCGTCGCCGTCGGCCACCGCAGCGCCGCCGCCTTCGTGGACGCCGAGGCCGCGCTCTTCCTCACCGAGGAACCGATCGGACCCGGCGACCGGGTCATGGCCGGACTGTCGGTCGCGTTCGACGCCTCCTGCGAGGAGATGTGGCTGGCCTGGCGCCACGGGGCCTGCCTCGTGCCCGTCCCGCGCTCCCAGGTGCGCAGTGGCGCCGACCTCGGTCCCTGGCTGGTGGAACAGGAGATCACGGTGGTCTCCACCGTGCCGACCCTGGCCGCGCTCTGGGAGCCGGAGGACCTGGGCGAGGTCCGGTTGCTGATCTTCGGTGGGGAGGCCTGCCCGCCCGAACTGACCCA
Organism: Streptomyces sp. NPDC056361; assembly: GCF_042262805.1. Taxonomy (NCBI): domain Bacteria; kingdom Bacillati; phylum Actinomycetota; class Actinomycetes; order Kitasatosporales; family Streptomycetaceae; genus Streptomyces; species Streptomyces sp. NPDC056361. The sequence continues at coordinate 49,715 of NZ_JBHJQI010000010.1, read as the reverse complement.
GCGCCTGGTGACCGAGGGGCGCGAGGTCTGGAACACGTACGGTCCCACCGAGGCGACCGTCGTCGCCTGCGCTTCGCTCCTGACCGGTGAGGAACCGATCCGCATCGGTCTTCCGCTGAACGGATGGGACATGGCAGTCGTCGACGAGTCCGGCGAGCCGGTGCCCATGGGCGGCAGCGGCCAGCTCGTGATCGGCGGCGTCGGCCTGGCCCGCTACCTCGACCCCGCCAAGGACGCCGAGAAGTACGCCCCGCTCGCCTCCCTCGGCTGGCACCGCGCCTACCGCAGCGGCGACCTCGTCCGCGCGGAGCCGGAGGGGCTCGTCTTCCTCGGCCGGGGCGACGAGCAGATCAAACTCGGTGGACGCCGCATCGAACTGGGCGAGGTGGACGCGGCGCTCCAGGCCCTGCCCGGCGTCGCCGGAGCGGCCGCCGCCGTCCGCACCGCGCGCGGCGGCAACCAGCTCCTTGTCGGCTACCTCATCACAAAGGAGGGATGGGACCATGCCGCGGCGGTCGAGCGGCTGCGCGCCGAACTGCCGGCGGCCCTCGTGCCGCTCCTCGCGCCGGTCGACGACCTGCCGACCCGTACCTCCGGGAAGGTGGACCGGAACGCGCTGCCCTGGCCGCTGCCCGACCTGGAGTCCACCGGCTCCGCCGAGCAGCTCTACGGCACCGAGGCCTGGCTCGCCGAGCGGTGGAGCGAGACCCTGGGCGTGACGGTCACCCGTGCCGACGACGACTTCTTCGCGATCGGCGGTGGCAGCCTTTCCGCCGCCCAGCTCACCACCCGGCTGCGCGCCCGCTACCCGAGCGCGGCCGTGGTCGACGTCTACCAGCAACCCACCCTCCGCAAGCTCGCCCGCCACCTAGAGCAGTCCGTACAGGTCGGCGGCGCGGCCCGGACCGTCGCTCCCGTCCCGCTCCGGTTCCAGGTGACGCAGTCGCTGCTCCTGCTCCCGCTGTTCACCCTGGTCGGACTGCGCTGGACGGTGGCGCTCCTCGCCCTGGGCAACGTCCTGCACCGGTTCGGGTCCTACCCCTGGGCGCCCACCGCCTCCTGGTGGCTCGTCGCCGTCGGCGCCACCCTGCTCTACAGCCCGCCCGGCCGGCTGGCCCTCGCGGCCGGCGGCGCACGCGTCCTGCTGCGCGGGGTCGAGCCGGGACGCTACCCGCGCGGCGGAAGTGTGCACCTGCGGCTGTGGACGGCCGAACGACTGGCCGACCACGTCGGCGCGACCTCCCTCACCGGGGCCTGGCTGGAGCGCTACGCACGGGCCCTCGGTGCCAAGATCGGTCCGGAAGTCGACCTGCACTCCCTGCCTCCGGTGACCGGCATGCTCAAGCTCGGGCGCGGCTGCGCCGTGGAGTCCGAGGTGGATCTCAACGGGCACTGGCTGGACGGGGACCGGCTGGAGATCGGCCCGGTCAAGGTCGGCGCGGGCGCGGTCGTCGGCACCCGCAGCGTGCTCTTCCCGGGCGCGCGGGTCGGCAAGCGGGCCGAGGTGGCCCCGGGTTCCGCCGTGACCGGGCAGATCCCGACCGGTCAGCGCTGGGCCGGAGTACCGGCCGTAAAGCTCGGCAAGTCCAAGCGGAACTGGCCCAAGGAACGCCCGCCGCGTGCCTTCCGCTGGCGCGCCGTGTACGGAGCGACCGGCTTCTGTCTCCCACTCCTGACCGTGCTCGCCGCCCTGCCGGCGCTGCTCGTCGTCAGCCTGTTCGTACCCGCGGACGCCAGGCTCGCCGAGGCCCTGCGCAGCGCGCTGACGGCCGTGGTGCCAGGAGCGCTCGCCTTCGGGTTCGTGTACGCGCTGCTCCTGCTCGTCTCGGTGCGTCTGCTCAGCCTCGGGCTGCGGACCGGGACCCATCCGACGCACAGCCGGGTCGGCTGGCAGGCCTGGACCGTCACGCAGTTGATGGACCTCTCCCGGGAGACCCTGTTCCCGTTGTACGCGGGGCTGATCACTCCCGTGTGGCTACGGCTGCTCGGGATGAAGATCGGCCGGGGCGCCGAGGTGTCCACAGTGCTCGCGCTCCCGAGCCTGACGACCGTGGGTGACGGCGCGTTCCTCGCCGACGACACCCTGACCGCTCCTTGCGAACTGGGCGGAGGCTGGGTCCGCATCGGACATTCCGAGATCGGCCGCCGGGCGTTTCTCGGCAACTCCGGAATGACCGCGCCGGGCCGTAGCGTGCCCGACGAGGGGCTGGTCGGCGTCCTGTCGGCCACTCCGAAGAAGGCCAAGAAGGGCAGTTCCTACCTGGGCCTGCCGCCGGTCAAGCTGCCGCGATCCGCGGCCGGCGCGGATCGGAGCCGTACCTACGACCCGCCCGCGCACCTGCTGTGGGCCCGGGGCCTGGTGGAGCTGTGCCGGCTCGTCCCGGTGTTCTGCTCGGCCGCGCTCTCCGTCCTGACCGCGGCCGCGTTGTGCGCCCTGATCGCGACGAGTGGCGTCGGGGCGGTGGGAGCCGCGGCGCTGTCCGGTGTGGTCCTGCTCGCCGCCGGGGCGACCGCCGGTGTGGTCTCCGTGGCCGGGAAATGGCTGCTGGTGGGCCGGCACCGAACGGGGGAGCACCCGTTGTGGAGCGGCTTCGTCTGGCGCAACGAACTGTCCGACACGTTCGTCGAGGTCCTGGCCGTGCCCTGGCTCGCCGGTTCGGTGCCGGGGACGCCGGTCCTCACCCTGTGGCTGCGTGCTCTGGGGGCCCGGATCGGCCGGGGCGTGTGGTGCGAGAGCTACTGGCTTCCCGAGACCGACCTGGTGCGGCTGGGCGACGCCGTCACCGTGAACCGCGGCAGTGTGTTGCAGACTCATCTCTTCCACGACCGGATCTTGAGGACGGATACTGTGGTCCTCCGTGAAGGCGCCACCCTGGGCCCGAACGGCATCGTCCTGCCCGGAAGCACGGTCGGGGCCCGCAGCACACTGGGACCCGCCTCTCTCGTGATGGCCGGGGAATCCGTCCCCGCCGACACCCGCTGGCTGGGCAATCCGATCGAGGCGTGGCGGTCCTGAAGGGGCTACGGCGTACGAGCACAGTGCAGGGAGCGGAAGCGGCAGTGAGCGGCCAGAGGACAACGGCGTCGGACTCGTACTTCCCGGCCAGCGGCGATCCCCGATACCGCGTGCACCGGTACGAAATCGCTCTGGACTACCGTCCCGGCCCCAACCGGCTGGCCGGGACGGCCCGGCTCAGCGCGATCGTCGGCCGGGCGCAGCTCACCGAGTTCGCCCTCGACCTGGCCGAGTTCAAGGTCGGCCGGGTCCAGGTGAACGGCCGGGCGCCCCACTACACCCACCGGGGCGGCAAACTGCGCATCCGGCCGGCCAAGCCCCTCGCCGCCGGCGTCGCCTTCACCGTGGAGGTGCACTGGTCGGGCAACCCCAAGCCGGTACGCAGCCCCTGGGGCGGCCTCGGCTGGGAGGAGCTGTCCGACGGCGCGCTCGTCGCGAGCCAGCCGGTCGGCGCGCCTTCCTGGTACCCGTGCAACGACCGGCCCGCCGACAAGGCCTCCTACCTGCTCTCGGTCAACACCCCTTCTGCGTACGCGGTGGTGGCCGGCGGCCGGCTGCTGACGCGGACGACCAAGGCCTCCACGACCACCTGGGTGTACGAGCAGACCGCCCCGACCTCCAGCTACCTGGTCGGCCTGTCCATCGGCATGTACCAGACCGTGCTGCTCGGCGACCCCGGACTCGGCGGTGTTCCGCAGAGCGCCCACGTACCGGCGCATCTGCTGCCGAAGTTCTCCCGGGACTTCGCCCGGCAGCCTGCGATGATGCAGCTCTTCGAGGAACTGTTCGGCCCCTACCCCCTGGGCGAGTACGCGGTCGTCGTCGCCGACGAGGACCTGGACGTGCCGGTGGAGGCCCAGGGGCTGGCCCTGTTCGGAGCCAACCATGTGGACGGCGTGCGGGGTTCGGAGCGGCTCATCGCCCATGAGCTCGCGCACCAGTGGTTCGGCAACAGCGTGACCATCGCCGACTGGCGGCACATCTGGCTGAACGAGGGCTTCGCGAAGTACGCCGAATGGCTCTGGTCGGAGCGCTCCGGCGGTCGCACCGCGCATGAACTGGCACTTGCCGCACACCGATTGCTGGCCGTGCGGCCGCAGGACCTGGTGCCGGCCGACCCCGGTCGCAAGCTGATGTTCGACGACCGCCTGTACCAGCGTGGGGGCCTGGCGTTGCACGCGATCCGCTGCGCGCTGGGTGACGGGGCGTTCTTCCGCATGCTGCGCGACTGGGCCGGCGTGAACCGCCACGGCGTGGTGACCACCGCGGGCTTCGCCGCCCATGTGGCCCGCTACGCGGCCGACCCGCTGGACGGCCTGCTCTCGTCCTGGCTCCATGAGCCCTCCCTCCCCCCGCTGCCCGCCCCGCCGACCCCGGCCCGCCCCGGGAATCCGCCCGCGATCGGCGGGCCGAGGGGAGTGTGAGACGAGCCGTCCAGTGAGGGTCCTTCGTCTCCTGGCGGTACGTACACGTCTTGCGCGGGGGCCGGATTGCGGCACGGCGGCGGGACCTGTCAGTGCTGCGATGTCCCGTTCGTCCCCTGCGGTGAGGAGGGCGGGCGGTCCGGCGATGGATTCGAGGCCGTGGTCGGGTGTTCCGGAGGCGGCGCGCTGATCCTGTCGAGGATGCGCTCGGTCGTTCCGGGGGTGGCCCGAACACGAGAGAACCGTGCGGCAGGTTCGTGGACCGGGTCACAGGGCCGGCGGATGGCCAGACGGCAGGCGCCGGATCGCGACGACGGCTGCGTCGTCGTCGAGGTGTCCGTGGACGTGGGCCAGTAGGTCGCTCTGGAGACGGCGCAGGAAGTCGTCGGGGTCGTCCGTGGTCCACTGCGGCGCGCGCTCGGTCAACGGGTAGAAGAGCCCTTCTCTGTCGCGTGCTTCGATGACGCCATCGGTGTAGAGGAGCAGCAGGTCGCCGACCTCGAACGGGAACGTCTGGACGGCGTAGTCGGTGATGCCGAAAGCCCCGCCGAATCCGATCGGGAGGTGGCTCGCCTCGGCCACGAGCGGGATGAGCCGATTTCCGCGGAGGACGAGCGGCGGCGGGTGACCGCAGCTGATGAGATGGACGACCGGCTCGTCGTCGGGGATGTCGAGCAGGACGGCCGTGGCGAAGTCCTCGATGGTGTCCTGCTCTGCCTGCGGCCGCCACTGGCTGGTGTCCCAGCGGAACGCTCCGTCCAGGTGGACGGCGAGGCGCGGCAGGGTGGCCTGCCGATGGGCGGCCGCCCGGAACGCACCGAGCAGCAGGGCGCTGTTGCTGATGGCGCCCAGGCCGCTGCCACGCACATCGCCGATGAGGAGCCGGGTGCTCCGGTGGGCGGTGCGCGCGGCCGCGTAAAGGTCTCCGCCCAGCTCGGCTTCCTCCTCGGCGGGGATGTACAGGCCGGCGATCCGCAGGGGGCCGGATTGTGCGGGCAGCGGCCGCAACAGCACTCTTTGGGCCGCCTCGGCCACCGACCGCATCTGGTGCAGCTGCCGCTCGTGGCGGTCCCTCACCACGCAGACGGCGACGCAGACGGCCGAGACGACGATCAGGGCGGCGATCTGGGCCTGGATGTTGGCGGTATCCGAGACCCCTCTGAGCACGCCGATCAGCACCTGGGCTGCTACCGCGAGCGCCCCCACTGCCGCCGTGGTGCGGGCGCCGGCGAACGCCACCGTGATCGCGGGCGCCGCCACGAGCAGTGGACCGAGGTGGATGTGCGGCGGAGACAACACGTCCACCACGCACACTGTGACGATCAGCCCGAGCGGGATCACGAGCAGCGCGGGCGCGTGTCCCGGCCGCCAGGAACGCCGGACGTCCGACCATGCTCGAAGGACCATGCCCCAAGCCTTCCACCCGCCTCCGCAAGCCGAGGACGCGGCGCTCCGGGGGAGGAGGCGATGCCTGTGGTCGTGTGAGACGGGACAGGAACGCGAAGAGTGCCCGACCGCCTCCCCTTGCGATGGAAGCCGCTTCTGCTGAGTCCGTCGTCGGACCAGGTCTCCTCGCCACGTTGGCGGCGGACCAGGCGACTGCTGCCCATCGACAGGGGGATGCACCGGGCCCCGCCTCCATGATCGAGCGGATCAAGGCCACGGCCGGGACCCGGCTCGGCGAGCCTGAGCGAGCCGTTGGCGTGAGGGCGCCCGTGCACGGCGGAACTCCGCGACGCCCTGACGGTGACCTGGTAACGGAGCCGGCCGAGCAGAGTGGCGCGCAGGTTCGGTACGAGGTGCCGGATATCGGCGCAGCGTGGAGACGCGCACGGGGGACCGGCGCCCACCCCGCTGCCCTGCGGCCGGGAGGCAGCAGTCGGATCTCTCTGGGATCCTGGCCGTGAAGCGTGTGCCGGGCACACAGCGAGGAGACGCAATGTCCGGAGAGTTCGAGGCCAGCGTCGAGGTCGACCGTCCGGTGGAGGAAGTCTTCGCCTACCTCGTCGACGGCCGCAACGATCCCGAGTTCAGCCCCAGGGTCCTGGAGATCACGAAGACTCCGGACGGCCCTACCACTGTCGGGACGGTCTTCCGCAGCACCGTGAAGGACGCCGGGATGAAGACCTCCCGCGAGTTCCGCATCACCAGCCTGGACGTGCCACGCACGATCCGCTGGAGTGAGCAGAGCAAGAACATCATCACGGCCGAGGGAGGCTATGACCTCGAACCGCTGCCTGACGGCCGCACCCGGGTGCGGATCTTCAACGTGCTCGAGGGTCACGGACTTGGCCGAATCCTGCTGGGACCGGCGCTTCGCGCGGCTCGTAAAGATGCTCCCGACTTCGGTCTCCGGATCAAGGCCGCCGTCGAGCGGTCCTGACCCGGCGGCGGCCCGAGGCCGCGTGACGTGCAGCTCCTGGAGCGAGGGTTCGCTCTCGAATGTTTCTTGGCGATGGGGACGTGAACCCGGCAACCAGTTCCGGTTTGGGTAGTGGTGGGCGAGATCGGACGAGCGTCCGCCCGACTGATGACCGTGCCGGAGGTGAACGTGGTCTCCGTGAGGGCGACGCCCGGCGGCCGCCCGCGAGTCGATCTCCGACGGACGTAAACGACTCATCAGGAGCAAGTCATGGGCCTCATCCAGATCGAACTGTTCGCGACCCTCGACCTCGTCGCGCAGGCGCCCGGCGGCCCGGATGAGGACCCCGTGGGCTTCCCGTTCGGCGGCTGGCAGGCGCCCCTGCTGGACGAGGTCGCCGGGGCGCAGATCCTGGCCGCGTACGAAGGCACGGATGCTCTCCTGCTCGGCCGGCGGACGTACGACATCTTCGCCGCCTACTGGCCGCACCAGGAGGGCGGCGAGGACAACGAAATCGCCACGCTCTTCAACAGGGTGCCGAAGTACGTGGCCTCGCGCGGCACGCCCGACCTCTCGTGGGCCGGGTCCACGCATCTCGGCCCGGACCTCGCCGACGCCGTGCGCGAGATCCGCGACCGGCACGAGCACGTGAAGGTCGTCGGGAGCCTGAACCTCGTGCAGACCCTCCTGCGCGAGAAGCTGTTCGACCGTCTCGACCTCTGGCTGCACCCCATCGTGCTCGGAGTGGGGAAGACGGTGTTCGACGCCGGCGCGGTGCCCAGCAACCTCACACTCCTCGCACCTCCGGTAGCCAGCCCGAAGGGAACCGTGTTCCTGCGCTACGGGCTTGCCGACGGCATGCCCGCCACGGGAGACATGAGCGCACCCGATCGCGGTGTCGGAAGCGACGACTGAAGCCCCTTGGATCATGCGAACCGGTTGATCGACGAGTCCATGCGGTGCTGGGAGGATCCGGCGGCTGATGTGGAGGACGCTTGAGCGGCGTTCTGGCCCGGAAATGCCCCGGAACAGCTGGTCAGGACTGGGATGCGGGTGGGCCGAGTATGGTCCGGATCTTGGTTCCCCATTGCCGGACCTGTGGGCGTGGCTGGGCCGTCCGCGCAGCCGGGTGAGTGTGGTCTGCAGGATTCTCTTCGATCGGTCCTGCTCTTCCTGCTGTTCGCCCGAACGGGCCGTCCGTGTTGCTCCCGGCCGCGTGGGCGCCTCGGATGGAAGAGGTGAGAACGAGAGTCGCCCCGGCGAGCGTCGGCCCGATGAACAGGAGCGCACCCCCATGTACGTTCGCACCATCTACGCCATCGGTGATCCCGCCAAGATCGACGCATGTGTGGACGCGCTCCGCGAGGAGGCCCCCAGGGCGTTGGCCGGCCAGCCCGGATACCGGGGCTTCGCGCTGTTCACCGACCGCGAGCTCGGCAAGATTCTCACGGGTTCCTGGTGGGAGAGCGAACAGGCGCTGCGGAACAGCGACGATCAGCTCAAGGAGCGACGCGCGACGATGCTGGCTCCGTTCGCGAACACCGTGACGGTCGACAGCTGGGAGGCAGCGGTGTTCACTTCTCCCGCGGAGGTCGGACCCGGCGCGGGTTTCCGCCTGACCCGGTTCGAGATCGACCCGTCCGGCGCCGACCTGCTGGTGGAGACGTTCCGGGGCACCACGCTGCCCAAGGTGCAGGCCATCGCGGGCTTCGAGACCGCGGCGATGCTCCTGGACCGGGCCAGGGGTCGGGGCTGCGTGGGCGTGCTTTATGCCGATCAGACCGCGCTGGCGGCCTCCCGCGGCAAGCAGTCGGCGGCCCGCGGCGAAGCGGTCACGAAGACGGGGGTGTCCATCTGCGGCCTTGAGGAGTTCGAAGTGGTCACGCTCGAACGCCGGTAGGCCGTCTACGCGTGAGCGGGTAGCAGAGTACGGCGTGGCACCGGCCTCCTGGGTCGCCCGAGCACGGGTGCGATGTGGTGGCGTACATCGGGCGCGGATCGATGGTCCTGATTCCCTCGGGGCAAAGGTTCCGGAGGTGGTGCCCATCGGAAGCGACAGCAGCCGGAGGACGCTGTTGCCGGTCGGTGCGGGCGGGGGTGCCGGTGGAGAGGATCTGCTCGACGACGGGGCGTCCGATCTCGAAGGCGTCGGCGGCCTGACGGCCCCGATGGGGTGGTCACGTGGCCTCCGCAGGCGGAGGCGGTGCCGGAGCGGTGCGTCGGCCTCCGGCGTAAGGTCAGGGGTGTGCAGCCGATCAGCACCTCCGGCGCACCGGCCCCGCCCGCAGCACTCCGGCCCGCCGCGCCGCCGTCGTCGCTGTCGCCGTCGCGGGCGGGCGACTTCATGCAGTGCCCGCTGCTCTACCGGTTCCGGGTGATCGATCGACTGCCGGAGAAGCCGAACGCGGCGGCGGTTCGGGGCGTGCTGGTGCACGCGGTGCTGGAGCGGCTCTTCGACGTCCCGGCGGCGGAGCGCACGGCCGTCCGGGCCCGGGCCATGGTGGCGGGCGAGTGGGAGCGGTTGCTGGCGGCGCGGCCGGGGCTCGCGGAGTTGTTCGCGCGGGACGGCGGGACGCCCGCCTCGGAACGGGTCGCGGAGTGGCTGGCCACGGCGGAGCAGCTGGTCGAGCGGTGGTTCACCCTGGAGGATCCGACCCGACTGGAGCCCGCGGAGCGAGAGTTGTTCGTCAGGACCACGCTGGATTCCGGGCTGAGGCTGCGCGGGATCATCGACCGGGTGGACGTGGCGCCGACCGGCGAGGTGCGGATCGTCGACTACAAGACCGGCCGGGCGCCCCGGCCTGAGTACGAGGCGGAAGCGCTGTTCCAGCTGAAGTTCTACGCCCTGGTGCTGTGGCGGCTGCGTGGCACCATGCCACGCAGCCTGCGGCTGGTCTACCTGGGCAGCGGGGACGTGCTCACCTACGACCCGGTGGAGGCCGATCTGCGGGCCGTGGAGCGCAAGCTGCTGGCGCTGTGGGACGCGATCGGGCGGGCGACGCGGACGGGCGACTGGCTCCCGAGCCCGAGCCGACTGTGCGACTGGTGCCCCCATCGGGCGCTGTGCCCGGCCTGGGGCGGCACTCCGCCGCCCTATCCCCTGGCCGTCACCACGGACCCGGCCGCGGGGGAGGGCGAGCGCCCGGCCGCCGACGCCGGCTGAGGCCGGAGGTGTCCGACGCGTGCGGAGGGCATTATACGCCTCCTTTCTGACATTTCATCCTTTCCTGCATTTTTCTTGCCGAAAAGGGTGGATTGCTACCTCTTGGGCGCCTAGTGTGGGTGTAGACAGTAATTCGAATACATATTCGATCCGAGGGTGGTCGCGCGGGGGGCACGTCCTGCCGGACGAGGACCGCGTCCCCTGCCGGCCGGACCCACCCGGAACCGCCGTCGCAGACGCCAGGAGAACGGCGTGAACCTCACCTTCACCACCGCCACCAAGGAACAGGCCAAGGCCCGCATCGCGCTCGCCGGCCCCACCGGGTCGGGCAAGACCTACACCGCCCTGGTCACCGCCGCCGGGCTCGGCGAGCAGGTCGCCCTGATCGACACCGAGCACGGCAGCGCCGCCAAGTACGCCGACGAGTTCGCCTTCGACACCCTCCCGCTCACGACGTTCCAGCCCACCACCCTCGTCGACGCGCTCGCGGTGGCCGCCCACGACGGCTACGACGTCATGATCGTCGATTCCCTGAGCCACTTCTGGTCCGGCACCGGCGGGATGCTGGAGCAGGTCGACAACGCGGCCAAGCGCCTCGGGGCGGGCGGCAGCTTCGCCGGCTGGAAGGAGGCCCGCCCCCAGGAGCGGGCGATGATCGACGCCCTGCTCGCCTACCCCGGTCACCTCATCGTCACCATGCGCACCAAGACCGAGTACGTCGTGGAGGCCGACGAGCGCGGCCGCAAGGTGCCGCGCAAGATCGGGCTCAAGCCCGAGCAACGGGAGGGCATCGAGTACGAATTCGACATCGTCGGCGATCTCGACCACGAGAACACCCTGGTGATCTCCAAGTCCCGGGCGAAGCTGCTGTCCGGGACGGTGCTCCACACGCCGGGCCCGGAGTTCGCCGAGGCCGTCCTCGGCTGGCTGGAGGCCGGCAAGCCCGCCCCCTCCGTTTCCGACTACGTCACGGCGGCCACCGCGCCGGGCGTCGGCCACGAGGAGCTGCGCACCCTGTACGAGGAGGCCCGCCGGCACAACCTGCTGGGCGCCGCCGTCCTGGACGACACCGGGGAGACCCGCACGCTCGGCCAGCTGATAGTGCGCCACGGCACCGCGGCAGCGAGGAACAGGGTCGCCGAGGACGTCGAGTCCGGGGCCGGGACCAGGCGGGAGAACGGGACCGAGCGGAAGGGCAAGTCCGCATGAGCCTGAAGGAGCACGCCACCCGGGTCGCCGTACTCCGGGTGCTGCGCGACGCCGTCGACGCCGAGTACCGGACCGAGCGCCACGAGGTCCTCGAAGGGCTGCGCGCGGCCCGCGCCGAGCTGAACCTGAAGTCGGTCCGGGTGGCCCTGCCGGACGACACACCGGTCGCCACCCTCACCCTCGTCGACCCCAAACCGACGGTCGTGGTCGCCGACGAGGAGGCCTTCACCGCCTGGGTGGCCGACAACCACCCCGGCGAGGTGGAGAAGCTGGTCCGGGTGCACCCCGGCTGGCAGCGGCAATTCCTCGCCCGGCTGACCTGCCTCGATCCGGTCGCCGACCCGTACACCGGCGAGGCGATCCCGGGGCTGGGTGTGCTGTCGGCCTCCGAACCGCGGTCGTTCAGTCTGCGCCCCCTGCCCGGCGGGCGGGAACGGATCGCCCGCGCCTGGCACACCGGCACGCTCGACCTGCGCCGTCTGCTCCCCCTCAAGGGTGGCGAGGATCCATGACCGCTGTCATCGCCCACCCCGACCGGGACACGCTCGGCACGGTGTGGTTCCTGGTCTCCCAAGCCGGTCACCTCGATTGCGGCCGCTGGACGTTCGAGGACGACAAGCGACTGCGGTGCGCCTGCGGGGCCGTCCTGTACGTGTACCAGCAGCCGGTGGACGCGGCGGGAAGCGGCACATCGGCGTCAGCCGGGACGTTCCCCCGCGGAAGGGAGGAACGCATGCTGCCGGCCGAGACGGCCCAGCTCGTCGCCCTGGTCGCGGCGATGTGCCCGTCGATGCACCTGGAGGACACCACGACGGATGCCTGGCACCTGCTGCTCGCCGACCTGGACGTCGCCGATGGGCGGGCGGCTGTGACCAGGCTGGGCAGGCAGCGGTCCCGTATCGCCGCCGCCGACATCCGCGCCGAGGTGCGCGCGATCCGGGAGGAGCGGCTCGCCCGCAACCCGCTGCCACTCCCGGACAGCGACCCTGACGACCCGCGCCGTTATCGTGCGGAACTCCTCGCGCTGGTGACCGCGATCGCCTCAGGACAGCGAGTCGAGCGCGTACCCGCCGCCCCGGTCGGTCCGCCCTCCCACCTCACCCGCTCGAAGCGCGACCCGCGCGTCCGCTTCCTCCGCGTGCCCTGTCCCTGGTGCGGGGCCGCCGTAGGCCGTCCCTGCACCGTCCCCCGGCTCGGGATCCCGCTGAGGAGGGCCCCTGCCCACCAAGCACGACTCCTCGCAGCCGGGCCCGCCGAGCCCGGGCCGAGGCAGGAGGGGGAAGCGAGGTGAACCCGATGATCGCCCCCCATTCGATGAAAGGCCGCCGTACCGGAGCCCTGCGAGGCTGCCCGTCGAACTCGAACAGGCACGGGTGAGGAATCACCCGTCGCACGAGAGGAAAGCCGCCATGGTCGGTGAAACCGTCATCACCGTCGTCGGCAACTTGACCGACGACCCCGAGCTGCGCCTCACCCCGTCCGGCGACACGGTCGCGCACTTCACCGTCGCGTCCACGCCCCGTACCTTCGACCGCCAGAGCAACGAATGGCGGGACGCCGAGACGCTGTTCCTGCGCTGCTCGGTCTGGCGGCAGGAGGCGGAGCACGCCGCCGAGTCCCTGACCCGCGGCACCCGCGTCATCGTCCAGGGCCGGCTGCGCCAGCGGACGTACGAGACCCGGGAGGGCGAGAGGCGGACCGCCATCGAGCTGGAGGCCGACGAGATCGGCCCGTCGCTGAGGTTCGCCGCCGCGATGATCACCAAACCCCCGCACACCGGCGTCCCCGCCGGTTCACGCGGCGGCCCCCGTGCTCCCGCAGAGGACCCGTTCACCCGGCCCGACGGCGGCGGCGAGCGACCGGTCCCCGCCGAGGACGGACGACATGCCCCCCGCGAGGAGACGGAGCCCTTCTGACGGGTCGGCGCACCCGTGCGCCGGCCGCGACCACACACCGCACCCATCCGAGGCGGACCCCATGAAGGAACAGGACCGCGAGGAAGCGCTCGAGCTCGCCCTCGCCCAGATCGAGAAACGGTTCGGCGCGGGTTCGGTGATGCGCCTGGGCGATGAGCCGGGGGTCCCCATCGAGGTCATCCCCACCGGCTCGATCGCCCTGGATCTCGCCCTCGGCGTCGGCGGCCTGCCGCGCGGCCGCGTGGTGGAGATCTACGGCCCGGAGTCCTCCGGCAAGACGACCCTGGCCCTGCACGCCATGGCCAACGCGCAGAAGGCAGGCGGGACCGCGGCGTTCATCGACGCCGAGTACGGCCTCGACCTCGAGTACGCCAGGCGGCTCGGCGTCGACATCGACGCCCTGCTGGTCTGCCAGCCGGACAACGGCGAACAGGCCCTGCAGATCGCCGACACCCTCATCCACTCCGGCGCCCTGGACCTCATCGTCGTCGACTCCGTTGCCGCGCTGGTGCCGCGCGCGGAGATCGAAGGCGAGATGGGCGACCCGCACGTCGGCCTGCAGGCCCGGCTGATGAGCCAGGCGCTCCGGAAGATCGCCGGTGCGCTGAGCCACTCCGGAACCACGATGATCTTCATCAACCAGCTGCGCGAGAAGATCGGTGTGATCTTCGGCTCGCCAGAGACCACCCCTGGCGGCCGGGCGCTGAAGTTCTACGCCTCGGTCCGTCTGGACATCCGCCGGATCGAGACCCTCAAGGACGGCACCGAGCCGGTGGGCAACCGCACCCGCGTCAAGGTGGCCAAGAACAAGGTCGCCCCGCCGTTCAGGCAGGCCGAGTTCGACATCCTCTACGGCCGGGGCATCAGCCGCGAGGGTGAGCTGATCGACCTGGGCGTCCAGCAAGGCCTCGTCCGCAAGTCCGGCACCTGGTACACGTACGAGGGCGACCGGCTCGGCCAGGGCAAGGAGAACGCCCGCGCCTTCCTCAGGGACCACCCCGACCTCACCGACGAGATCGAGAAGAAGACCAGGGAGAAACTGGGCATCGGGGCGAAGCCGGAGGTCCCGGCGGCGGAGCCCCGGGCGGATACGGTGAACCGAGTGGCCGCACCCGGCACCGTGCCGTTCGACTCGGCTGCGGCCGGTCGGCGCTCCACCGGGCCGACCCCGTCGGCCCCGAGCGGTCCGGCCCCCCGCGTCCTCCTCGACGGCACCCCGGCCGGGCCATGAAGACCAGCCCGCCGCTCCCTCACCCCGGCGCGAGGCGAACGCCGGTGAACCGGGGCGGCACCATGTTCCCCGGCGCCGCCACGCCCCGGGACGAGACGCCCACCCCGGGCAGGACCGCCGTCGGCCGGCCCACCGCGGCGGAGCCGGTCCACCAGCTGGTCGCAGCCCCCGCCGACGGCGAGGACCGGGCCACCGAGGCGGCGTTGCGCCCCAAGGACCTGGACGGGTTCATCGGCCAGGAACGGGTCCGCGAGCAGCTCGACCTCGTCCTCAGGGCCGCGCGGCAGCGGAGCGCCACCGCCGACCACGTGCTGCTCTCCGGTGCCCCGGGGCTCGGCAAGACCACCCTGGCGATGATCATCGCCGCGGAGATGGGAGCCCCGCTGCGCATCACCTCCGGCCCCGCCATCCAGCACCCCGGGGACCTGGCGGCGGTCCTGGCCTCGCTCACCGGGGGCGAGATCCTCTTCCTCGACGAGATCCACCGCATGTCCCGGCCCGCCGAGGAGATGCTCTACCTGGCGATGGAGGACTTCCGCGTCGACATCGTCGTCGGCACCGGCCTCGACGCGACCGCCATGTCCCTCGAGCTGCCGCCGTTCACCCTCGTCGGCGCCACCGTCCGGGCCGGCCTGCTCCTCCCGCCGCTGCGCGACCGCTTCGGCTTCACCGCCCACATGGAGTTCTACGACCCGGCCGAACTGGAGCGCGTCATCCACCGCTCCGCCCGGCTGATGGAGGTGGAGATCGAGCCCGCGGGCGCCGCCGAGATCGCCGGCCGCTCCCGCGGCACTCCCCGCATCGCCAACCGGCTGCTGCGCCGGGTGCGGGACTACGCCCAGGTCACCGCGGACGGAGTGGTCACCCGCGAGATCGCGTCCGCGGCCCTGGGGGTCTACGAGGTCGACGGCCGTGGCCTGGACCGCTTGGACCAGGCCGTGCTGCACGCCCTGCTGAAGCTGTTCGGCGGCGGACCGGTGGGCCTGGCCACCCTCGCGGTCGCGGTGGGGGAGGAGCGGGAGACGGTGGAGGCGGTCGCCGAGCCGTTCCTGGTTCGGGAGGGGCTGCTGGCCCGGACGCCCCGGGGGCGGGTCGCGACGCCCGCCGCCTGGGTCCACCTCGGGCTCGTACCGCCGCCCGGGCCGCCCCGGTCATGAGCTGGACAGGGTCCTCGGCGGGGGCCCGGTGCACGGTGCCGTCGTGCTGCTCGCGGGCGAGCCCGGCGTAGGCAAGTCGCCACAGCGCCCTCACACGACGCCGAGAACGGCACCTCCACGATGCTGCCGGGCCGGCCCTGTCGACGTACACGTGGACGAGGTCGCGCCCCTGATCGAACCGACGCCCTGGCGACCCGTGCGTGCTCCTACAAGGGGTACCGTCCGCCGATGCCCTGGTGGTCGGGTTGTTGCGCCATGGCCCGGCGGGCCGGGTCGGTGAACTCTCGCTCGACCGTCTCCTGCAGCAGACGCATCTCCGCTCGCACAGCGGCGTGCTGGGGTGGCGGCAGGGTGTCGAGCAGGCCTTCGAGCATGGCGCGGAGCCGACGGCAGACCTGCACGGACGACCCTCCGTACTCGCGGATCTCGCATACGGCGAGCTGAAGGAAGTTCTCCCAGTCCCGCCCTGGGAGCACGAGCCGGGGGCGCTCGTGGCGATCGGCCAGCACGTATCGACCGGGGAGACGTGTGCTGCCGACCGTGTGCAGGAAGGACTCGATGTAATTGATCACCTGCACCGCGGTCGTAGGGTCGTTCACCGCGGGGGAGAGGGCCCTGATGGCGATGTCGACGAGGACCCTCAGGGCGAATGCGGGATCCTGCTCGATGGTGCGCTCGTCCCCGAGGGCGACGAGATCGGTCACCCGGTCCGGGTCCGGTTCCGACGTGCCCCCGTGGACCTCGATGAGGACGGAGCCGGGCGGTACGAAGTCGCCGATGAGCCGGGTCACCACGAAGACGCAGTCGTGGCGCGCCGCCTCGGCGACCAGCCCGGCCACGTTGAACGCCTGGATGGCTCCGCCGATCCCGGTACGCAGGCTCAGCACCGGACCGTCGGACGTCACGGTCCCGTCTCCGCGTGGTGCCGCACCCCGGATCGCCGCGGCCCCGCTGGTGAAAACTGCCTCTCCCATGCGGGTGACGAGATCGGCGATGGCCACCGGCCTGAGGTTGTGGGTGAACCGGTTGAGGTAGACGAGCAGGAGTACGAGGCTGACGGCCACCGCCATGCCGGCCAGGGTGACACCGAGGTCGGGGACGGAGTCGGTTTCGACACTGCGCAGCAAGGAGAACGCGAACGCGAACGTCCCGGTGAAGGTTGCCAGCACCGCCTTCTGCAGCCGGTCCCGGTACCACAGGCGCATGTAGCGAGGGGAGAGGGTGCCCGTCGCCTGCTGCACGACGAGCACGCCGATGGTGACGACGAATCCGAGCAAGGCCACCATCGCCCCCACGATGGCGGAGAGGACACCGCTTGCCGTCGTCGCCGAGTAGTGCCAGCCGCTCGGCCAGTCCGCGCCGTCGGCCGCGAGGGCAAGCTCGGCGAGCAGGACGCCGAGGACCAGGCCCGACAACGGCACGATCCACAGGCTTGCCTTGACGTATTGCCGCAGCCTGAACCTGGCTGCCCAGGACGTCAGGACACCCACGTCACGCCTCCTTACCCGGAGGAGCCCGGTGCTCTTGGGACACACGAGACCGAGGGCCTGAGCGGGAGCACTGACACCTCACGGTAGAGCCCTTCTCGGAGCGGCGCAGTGGGAGGGCAGCCGCGTCGCCGGTGCGACCGGCTCACCAGGCCGGGACGACACCGTCGGCCTAAGCTGGCCGAGTGGTGCCCGGACCACTCAGGGCGCCGCGCAATGGTGCCCGATCGTTGTCCGTCGGCGCCGAAAGGGGCTCAAGATGGATGAATACCCCCTGATCGAGAACCACGGCCTGATCGGTGATCTGCAGACCGCGGCCCTGGTGACAACCGATGCGACGATCGACTGGTTCTGCTGTCCGCGTTTCGATTCGCCCAGCGTCTTCGGTGCTCTGCTCGACCGGCGGAAGGGCGGCCATTTCACCGTCAGGCCGGCCGCGGATGCCTACACCACCAAGCAGCTCTACCATCCGGACACCGCCGTTCTGGTGACGCGTTTCATGACCGAGGCCGGAGCGGGCGAGGTGGTCGACTTCATGCCGGTGACCGGTACGACGGCGACCGACCGGCACCGTCTGGTCCGCATGCTGCGCTGCGTGCGGGGCAGCATGACTTTGGAAGGGGAGATCGCTCCGCGCTTCGACTACGGGCGCAAGCCCCACGAGCTGCACATCACGGAGCACGGAGCCCTGTTCACCTCGGAGGACCTGGACCTCGCGGTCCACGTCGTCCGTGAGCCGCAGGACGACCGGCTGCTGACCAGCCTCTCGGGTGGCAAGGACCTCCGCTTCAGTCTGACCCTGCAGGCGGGGCAGCAGCGCGGCATCGTCGTGGAGTCGTCCCCCGCCGGGCCGCCGCACGAGGTCCGCTCGGCGGAGTTCGACCAGCTCTTCGACGGGACGGTCGGCTTCTGGCGTTCGTGGCTCGGTCAGTCCACCTACTCGGGTCGGTGGCGGGAGGCGGTGGAACGTTCCGCCGTGGCGCTGAAGCTCATGACCTACGCACCGACGGGTGCCCTGGTCGCCGCGCCGACGACGGGTCTGCCGGAGCAACTGGGCGGAGAGCGCAACTGGGACTACCGGTTCACCTGGATCCGTGACGCGTCGTTCTCGGTGTACGCGTTGCTGGGACTGGGTTTCAAGGAAGAGGCTTCCGCGTTCATCGGCTGGTTGCACGACCGGGTCAAGGAGAAGGCCGGCGAGGGGAACGGCACCGGACCGCTGAACATCATGTACCGCGTCGACGGCACCTCCGATCTGGTCGAGGAGACCCTGGACCATTGGGAGGGGTACCGCGGTTCCGCGCCGGTCCGCATCGGCAACGGAGCCGCGAGCCAGCTGCAACTGGACATCTACGGCGAGGCGCTCGACAGCATCTACTTCGCGCACCAGCACGGCATGCATCTCGACACCGGGGGCTGGACCGCGCTGCACACGCTGCTCGACTGGCTGGTCGACCACTGGGACCAGCCCGGAGAAGGGCTGTGGGAGACCCGGGGAGGCCGGAAGGACTTCACCTACGGCCGCGTGATGTCCTGGGTCGCCTTCGACCGTGCCCTGCGGATCGCCTACGACGACGGTCGTCCCGCGGCCGGCGGCCGCTGGGTGGACGCGCGCGACGAGATCTACGCGCAGGTCCTCAGCCGAGGATGGGACCCGGGGAAGCAGGCCTTCGTGCAGCATTACGGCGACGACGTACTGGACTCGTCGTTGCTGCGCATGCCGACGGTCGGCTTCATCACGCCGGACGATCCGAAATGGAAGACCACCCTTGAGGCGATGGACCGTGAGCTGGTCAGCGACAGCCTGGTCTACCGCTACAACCCCGAGGCGTCACCCGACGGACTGCGCGGCTCCGAGGGCACTTTTTCCCTCTGCACGTTCATGTACGTCGACGCCCTGGCGCGGGCCGGACACACCGACACGGCCCGGTTGGTGCTGGAGAAGATGCTCACCTACGCCAACCACCTGGGCCTGTACTCCGAGGAGATCGCCCTGACGGGGCAACAGCTGGGCAACTTCCCCCAGGCCTTCACGCACCTGGCCCTGATCGACGCGGCCATCACCCTGGACGCGAAGCTCAAGGAAGTACGCGGGGGCGGGAGGTAGTCGCACGCGGCGGGCTCGCGGGGTTCACTGCTCTCCGGTCGTCGGGACCGAACCGAGGAGAACGACCGTGTCGCCCTCGTGGAGGACGGTCTCCTGCCTCTCGGTGACCGGGTCAAGCCGCTGGTCGGCCCGCACCACGAAAAGAGCGTCCTGCTCCGACGACAGCGGGGTGGAGGCCGGCTGCACCACGAACCGGGCGCCCTGCTCGTACCGCTCCGCCAGGACACGGCGGACGAGGGAACGGCCGAAGAGGATGTCGCCGCCGGTGTAGGGAGCCACCACTCCATGGCTGTCGTGTGGGGGGCCGACCCGGTACACGGGCCCCTCGACGTTGTCCTGCATCACGACGGAGGCGAGCGCGTTGAAGTCGTCGTCGTCGGTGGCCAGGAACACGGCCGTCACTCCCTCGAGCCGCGCCCCGGGGTTGATGGCCGTGGCCAGCAGATCGCCCTTGGCCAGGTCGAGCCCCGCCTCCTTGATCCGTTCCCGTTCCTCGTCGAGCCCCGCCCACATCAACACGTCGAGTCCGGCGGACCGCAGGGCTCTTCCCAGGTCGACCACCCACGCCTCCCCGCCCACGAGGAGGATGCGCGTGCCCGCTGGTTTGACGACGCCCAGGCGCCTGGCCATGGGTGCGGCCGTCAGCGAGTAGAGCAGGACGGTTCCCACGATCACCAGGAACGTGACGGGAAGGATCTTCGCGGCCCCGCTCTCCCCTCGCTGGACCAGGCTGGCGGAGAACGTCGACGCCGTGGCGGCCGCGACGATGCCGCGTGGGTCCATCCATCCGATGAAGGCCCGCTCCTGGCGTCCCAGGCCCGAGTGCGTCGTCGCGGCGAAGGCCACGAGCGGTCGCACCACCAGGACGAGGATCGCGATGAGGGCGAGCGCGGGAAGGAGCACCGGTACCAGGGATGCCGGAGTGACGGTGGAGGAGATCGAGACGAAGAGCAGCCCGATGATCAGTTGTACAAGGGTCTCGAAGAAGGGACGCCGAGCCGGCATGTCGAAGCCGCGGATGTTGGCGACGGCCAGGCCCGTGAAGATGGCGGCGATGAGCCCCGTGTCGTCCCGCACGATGTCGCAGCCTGCGGACACGGCGATCACGGTGGCGAGTTGCGCCAGCGTACCGAGGATCTCGCCGAGCCGAAGGGTCCGCAGGGTGAACCACAGCAGCGCGGTTCCCACGAACCCGCCGACCAGCCCCACGGCCATGCTGATGCCGAACTGGCCCAGCTGGTACCCCCGGCCGATGTCGACCTGGTGCGTCGTGGCGATGGCGTGGAAGGTGAGCGCGCCGAGAATGCCGCCGATCGGGTCGGTCAGCGTCCCTTCCCAGATCAGGATGCGTCGCACCTTGTCGGTCGGCCGCACGAAGTCGAGCAGGGGACCCACGACGGTGGGGCCGGAGACGACGAGGATGACGCCGAGCATCGCGGCCACGCGCAGAGGCATGCCGAACATCGCCGGTGCGATGGCCGCGATGACGAGGAACGTCAGCAGCACGCCGTACAGGAGCAGCCGTCCCACGGTCCCCCGGGTGTGGCCGGTGAGCTTGCGCAGGTCGAGCCCCTGGCCGGCGTCGTAGAGGATCACCGCCACGGAGAGCGACACCAGGGCGTCGAACGCCGACCCCATCAACCTGTCCGGATGGATGACATCGGTGATCGCGCCGGCGGCGAACCCGACCGGCAGCAGGATGATGAGGGCCGGGAGGCGCACCTTGCTCGCGAGGATCTGCGAGCCGGTGGCGAGCACCACCGTCAGGGCGAGCCCGAGAAGGATCTCGTCGTCGGTCACAGCGGCTTCCTTCGTCGGATTTCAGGCGCGAGGAGGGTGGGCGGTCAGCCGCCCGGTGCCGTGTTCTCGCCGTCCGTGCCGCTTCCTCCGCGCAGCTCGGCGTCGGTGAGTTCTTCCAGCTCTCCGCGGGTGTCCAGCCAGTAGAGGAGGACGACGGCCGGCACGACGAGCACGAGGGCCACCAGGGTGACGATCGCCAGCCACGCCAGTGTGGCGGGCGCGCCCGCGGCGTCGGCCACGGTCAGCGAGGTGGGGAGGAGGTACGGGCGCTGGGCCATGCCCCAGGCGACGACGGCGGAGGCGACGACCCCGACCGCCGTGACGCGCATCCACGCGCCGGGCGTCCGCCGGAGCAGCCAGGCTGTCGCGAGGGCGGCCACTCCGGCCAGGACCACGAAGAACAGCCCGAGACCGTGGGTGAGTCCGTGCCACACGTAGGGGGAGTCCTCATGGGTGACGAACCCGGTGATCACGGCCAGGACGGTGAGGACGGCGAGGCTGCTCAGGGCCCGCCACCTGAAATAGCCGACCAGATCGGTCGCGTCGAAGCGGCGGGCGTCCCCCGTGAGGAAGACCGCGCCGACGAAGGCCGTCGCCGCGATGGCGATCAGACCGAACATCAGAGACGTGGGATTGGCCCAAGCGTCCACCGAGGCTTCGGTACCGGGTGCCACCCGCCCTGACGCGACGCCGCCGACGGCTGCGCCGAGGAAGAACGGCGTGACGACCGAGGCCACGGCGAACACGGCACCGTACAGCCGTCGGCCGGCGAGCCGCCGGGAGGGCTTGCGGAACGCGAAGCCGGCGCCGCGCAGGACCATGCCCACGGCAGCCAGTGCCAGCGGGAGCCACATCGCCGAGAACACGGTCTGGAACAGAGTGGGGAATCCCGTCCACATGATGACGAGAACGAAGATCAGCCAGACGTTGTTGACCTCCCACACGGGAGCCATGGCGTGGTCGATGAGCCATCGGGGGCGTCTTCCGCGCTCGGTGCCCCCTGCCGTGAGATCCCAGAAGCCGGCCCCGTAGTCGGTGCCGCCCGCTGAGGCGTACGCGGCCACGGCGAGGAGCAGCACCACGGCGATGAGGTCGGCGGTCATCGGTGGTCGCCTTCGGCCCCGGCGTCGCCGGACGCGGCGGGGGCGTCACCCGCGGGGACGGGTGCCCGTGGCCCGTAGGGAGTGTCCGCCTCCGGCGCGTCAGTCGGCGGCCCTCCTGCTGCCCGCTGCTCGTCGGCGAGCCGCCAGCGGGTGCGCATCTTGAGCAGGATGACGAGGAACGATCCGAACAGGAGCACGTACACCAGCATCACCACACCGAGCATGATCCACAGGGTCGTGGAGCGGGTGAAGGTCACGGCCTCGGCGACACGCATGTTCTGGTAGACGATCCAGGGCTGGCGTCCCACCTCGGTGGCGATCCAACCCGACTCGACGGCCACGACGGAGGCGACGCCCGCACAGGCCGCGGAGCGGTAGAACCACTTCGACGCGGGAAGCCGTCGGTACCGCAGCCAGACCAGGCCGTACCAGAGGGCGAGCAGCACCAGTACGGACCCGATCAGGACCATGAGGTCGAAGGCCCAATGGGCGATGGTCGCCTGTGTGGCCGTGGGGCGCTGGTCCGCCGGGACGGAGGTCAGCCCCACCACCTTCGTGTCCGCGCTGAATCCGGCCAGGAACGAGTCGAGCAACGGGATCTTGATGCCGCCCTTGACGCTCCCGTCCTCCTGTAGGCGCCCGAAGAGGTACTCCGGTACCCGGGTGTCGGTCTTCCAGACGATCTCCATCGCGGCGAACTTCACCGGCTGCTTGTGGAACACCGACCGGGCGATGGAGTCGCCCAGGACGAACTGCACCGGAGTGGCCACCGCGGCGATCGTGAACGGAACGGCGAAACCGAGCCGGTGGTAGTGGTCCCGGCGGCCGCGCAGCCAGCCCACGGCGTAGACACCGGACACCACGAAGCCCGCGGTGAGGATCATCGCCACGACGAAGTGCCAGTACTGCGGCCCGAACATCGGCGTGAAGATCGCCTTCCAGACGTCGACGTCGACCGGGTTTCCCTCGGAGTCGAGGGAGAAGCCCTGCGGCGTGTTCATCCAGGAGTTGGCGGCCAGGATGCCGAACGCCCCGAGCAGCGCGGCTGCCGGGAGCGGCAGCCCGAGCAGGAAGTGCGTCCGGGGCTTCAGCCGCCGCCATCCGTACAGATAGATCGCGATGAGTACGGCCTCCAGGAAGAACGCCCAGGCCTCCACGCCGAATCCGATGCCGAAGACATCACCCCACCTCCCCATCATGCCGGGCCAGAGCAGGCCGAACTCGAAGGACAGCACGGTGCCGGTGACGATGCCGAGCGCGAACTGCACCGCCATGACGGCCGACCAGCGCCGCGCCAGGAGCAGCGCCGTGGCGTCCTTGCGGCGCAGCCCGCGGTAGTGCATGACCAGGGTGATGAAGGGGAAGGCCACGCCCAGGGGTACCAGGATGATGTGGGACGCCAGGGTGAAGGCCATGAGTTCCCGGGCCGGTAGAAGTTGGGCCGGGGCATCCGCCAGCAGGTGGAACGAGGTGGACATGCTCGCCTTT
Source organism: Streptomyces sp. NPDC056361 (assembly GCF_042262805.1). Lineage (NCBI taxonomy): Bacteria > Bacillati > Actinomycetota > Actinomycetes > Kitasatosporales > Streptomycetaceae > Streptomyces > Streptomyces sp. NPDC056361. The sequence goes on along the minus strand of NZ_JBHJQI010000010.1, from coordinate 26,252 downwards.
GCTGTTCGTGACGTCCGGGAGGGTCAGCCGCCGGTGGCGAAGCCCGGGAAGAGGGTCATTCCGCCGTCGACGTAGAGGGTGGCTCCCACCACGTAGTCCATGAGGTCGGAGGAGAGGGCGACCACGGCGTTGGCGATGTCCTCGGGGTCGCCGATCCGGTCGTACGGGATCAGCCTCAGCAGGTCCTCCCGGGCCTCGGCCGTCTCCCAGGCGGCGCGGTTGATCGGCGTCTTGATCGCCCCCGGGGCGACCGCGTTCACCCGGATCTTCTCCGGCGCGAGCTCCTGGGCCAGGGTCTGCATCATCATCTGCACACCGCCCTTGGAGGACGCGTAGTTGACGTGGCCCGCCCACGGGATGATCTGGTGCACCGAACTCATGCAGATGATCTTCCCGGCGGCGCGGGACACCTCGGGGACCACGCCGCGGCGCCGGAATTCCTTGGCGGCCTCCCGGGCGCACAGGAACTGACCGGTGAGATTGACGTCGATGACCTTCTGCCACTGGGCGAGCGTCATGTCGGTGAGCCGGGCGTCGCGCTGCAGTCCCGCGTTGGCCACCAGGACGTCGATGGTCCCGAACTCCTCGACCATCCGGTCCATCATGGCCGTGACCTGGTCCTCCTGGGACACGTCGGCCTCGTAGGCCGCCGCGCGCACGCCGAACGAGGCGATCTCCCTGACCACTTCCTCGGCCGCGTCACGGTCGGCCACGTAGTTCACGACCACGTCGGCGCCGGCTCGGCCCAGACCGATGGCCGTGGCCTTGCCGATGCCCGAGTTGGCCCCGGTGACCAGTGCCTTCTGGCCCTGCAGCAGACGTGCGGGGATCACACCCTGCGGTGTCTCCACGGTGGAACCCATGTTGCCCTGCCTCCTCGCTGCATGACTGCGCCCCGCCCGGTCGCTGCCGGGCGGGCATCGAGGTCACGCAATCACCGACATCGGCGGGCGGCATGGGGGGAGAACCGCTGTTGGGCCGGTAGGCCGACTTACTTCGTCCGATCGGCCCTACGGCCCCTGGTCTCAGCCCAGCCGAGCCAAGAGGTGGTCTCCGACCCGGAGGGCATTGGCGATGGCCGTCAATGACGGGTTGACCGCGCCGATGCTCGGGAAGAAGCTCGTGTCGACGACGTACAGGTTGTCGAGGTCGTGGGCCTTGCAGGTGACGTCCAGCGCGGAGGCGGCGGGGTCGGTGCCGAAGCGTACGGTGCCCGCCTGGTGCGCCGTCGCACCGATCGGCATGCCCTTGTGCAGATAGATGCTGTGGGACAGCAGGTGGTGCTCGTGCATGCCCAGGTGGCCGAGCATGCCCTGCAGCTTGTGGCGCAGCCGCTTCAGGCCTTCGACGTTGTTCTTCTCGTCGAGAGCGAGGTGGATGCGGGCGTCACCGTCGAGGGTGACCCGGTTGTCGGCGAGTGGCAGGTCCTCGCCGCACAGCCAGAAGTCGACGGCGTGATGTGCCAGCACCTCGAACGGCATGTCCGGTGTGACCGCACCGGCCCACCGCGGCGCCTCGCCGTGGATCTGCTCGGCGTCCGACTTGCCCAGCATCTGGATGCCACCGAGCGGGTAGTCCCAGTCGTCCGCCCCGAGGTACCAGTCGTGCAGGGCGAGGGTCTTCTGGAACTGGGTGTCGTTGGGCTCCTTCGACACCGCCATCAGGGCCAGGTTGTTGTGGCGCATGTAGAAGCGGCCGACCACGTCGGAGCTGTTCGCCAATCCGTTGGGATGGTGCTCGTTCGCCGAGGCCAGGAGCAGCGCGGCGGAGTTGACCGCCCCGCAGGAGACGACGACCACGTCCGCCGTGAACCGGACCTCCGAGCCGTCGGGCAGCCGGCCGACGACCGCGCTGACGGTGCGTCCACTCGCATCGGTCTCCAAGCGGACCACCTGCGTATTCGTCACCATCTCGACGTTGGGATGCCGCAGAGCGGGCTCCACACAGATGACCTCGGCGTCCGACTTGCCGCGAACCAGGCACGGAAAGCCGTCCACCCGGTTGCACCGGATGCAGACACTGGAGTGGGTGGCCCGGCCCCCGTCCTCCTGGCTGAGATTGACACCGATCGGCAGGTGGAAGGGGTGCAGACCACGCTTCTCGAGGTCGTCGCTCAACTGCTGGATGCGCGGCTCGTGCTCCACGGGCGGATGGGCGTACTGGGCGCTCGCCGCGCCCTCGGTCGGATCCTCGCCGTGCCGTCCGTGCACGAGGTAGAGGTGCTCGGCCTGCGTGTAGTACGGCTCCAGATCCTCGTACCGGATCGGCCAGGCGGGAGAGAGGCCGCCGTGATGACGGAGCTCGCCGAAGTCCTCGGGCCGCAGTCGGAAGAGGGCGGCGCCGTAGAACTTGGTGTTTCCGCCGACGTAGTAGTTGACCTCGGGCGGGAACTCGCTGCCGTGCTTGTCCAGCCAGAACTCCGGTGCCCGGTACTTGCCCTTGACGAACACGGCCGTCGAGTCCCAGTTGTCCCGCTCGCGCGGCAGATAGCCGCCGCGTTCGACGAGCAGTACGCGTTTGCCCGACGGTGCGAGCCGATGGGCGAGGGTGCCGCCGCCGGCGCCGGTACCGATGATGATGACGTCGTAGTGAGGGGCGTCACCCACGGCGACCACCGTCCTTGCGATCATGGCCCGGAACTGGCGTCGGGTCCGTTTTCCCGCCGTGCGGGGCCGAGCGTCCCACCCGTTCGAACGTATCCGCCCTCCCCCTGAACGGCGACCGGAGTGGCGGTCGCCGCCCGGCCCCGTCGGTCACAGCACAGCGATCGGGTTCACCGGCGAGCCGGTGGCTCCGGGCAGCCGCAGGGGGGCGACCGCGCACAGGAAACTCCATCGCCCCGCCTGCGCGCAGACCGGGACCAGGTCCTCGAACTGCAGGTAGTCCATCAGATGGATGCCCATGGCATGGATGGCCAGGACATGCACGGGGAAGGAGATGCCCTGCACCGCGCTGGGCGCGGTGTCGTTGTTGCCGTCTCCGCCCAGGACGGCGACCTTCCGCTCGGCCAGGAACCCCAGGGCGTTCGGGTGGAGGCCTGCCCGAGCCGTCGCCGCGTTCCACGGTCCGAGTTCCGTACGACGGAGGCGATGCCCCACCCGTACGAACAGCAGGTCTCCCGGTCCGACGCGAACCCCTTGCGCGGCCTCGGCGGCCGACAGATCGTCCGACGTCACCTGATCGCCCGGTTCCAGCCAGGGCACGCCACGCAGCCGCGGGATGTCCAGCAGGACGCCCCGGCCGACGATGCCGTCCGCGGCCAGGCCCACGGAGAGCGCACGGGCACCCTCGGGCGTCACGCTGCTCGCGGGCACCCCGCCGTACAGCTCCCCGTCGAGCACCACGTGGCAGAGCGCGTCGAGATGGCTGTCCGCGTCCCCGTGCACGTTCATGGCGAAACGGTCGGTGGCGAAGTGCAGTCCCTCCGCGTCGAGGTCGTCCGGAGCAGGCCCGGTCATCCGGTGCACCGCGGGCTCGGGGTCGTCGGGGCCCGGCACGGTCTCGATCGGAGCGGCCAGCGACACCGTACGTCCGAGGCGGACTTCCGCGACGGCCGCCACCACCCGCTCGGGCGTCACACGGCAGAGTGCGCCACGCCGACCGTCACCCGTCGACTGCGCGGACTCGCGCCGCAGCCGCTCGTAGAGCGCCCGGAACTCGTGCGCGGGCATACCGGGATCGGGCACGGCCACGGGCTGTGCGGTCGGGGTCATGGCGGCCCCCAGGGGCTGAGGCCCCACCGGAGCACATGCGTGGCGCCCGGCTCGAGCACGGTGAGATCCGTGCCGCTGCGAAAGGCGTCCGGGGGACAGGACATGGCCTCCACGGCGACGCCACGCCTACGCCTCTCGGGTTCCGCCAGTGTGTCGCCCGTGTACACCTGTACGTACCGGGCGCCTTCGCCGAGCCACAGATCGACACCCCGCAGCCCCGAGGGATGTGCCAGTCGCACGACGGCCCGGCCGTCGGGGGCGCGGTCGAGTCCGGTGAAGGCGGTGTCCAGGCGCAGACCGCCGAGGGGGCGGGCGGTGCGGAAGTCGTACGGGGTGCCGTCGACGGACTCCCTGCCGATCGGCAGACCCCGTTCGTCGGTACGCAGCAGATACCGGGCGGGAACGGTCAGCAGGGCGCTGTCGACGAGGTCGGTGCCGATGGTGAGATAGGGGTGCTGGCCCACCCCGTAAGGGGCGGGCTCCGTACCGGTGTTGGTGGCGTGGACGGTGGTCCTGAGCCCTTCCGGACCAAGCCGGTACTCGACACGGACCTCCAGGAGGAACGGATACCCGGGCTGAGGACAGAGCGTCGTGCCGAGCATCACCGCGTCATCGGTGCGGGCGACCGGTTTCCACAGGGTCCAACGGAGCAGTCCGTGGATCGCGTTGTTCCTCTCGACCTCCGTCAGGGGGAGTTGCAGGCTCCTGCCGCCGAAGTCGTAGCGCCCGCCGCCCACGCGGTTCGGCCAAGGGATGAGCAGTTGTCCTCGTCCGCCCGTGATGGCGGACCCTGCGGAGAACCCGTCGAGCAGAGGTCGGCCGTGCACGACGTAGTCGCGCAGGGCGCCGCCCAGCTGGACGACAACCGCACTCTGTGCTCCGCGAACCAACCGCCATGACTCGCCCGTGGGGTCGGCGGGCTCGGAAGGCCCGTTGCGCGCGACGGCGCGGACGGGTTGCTCCGTGTCCGACCCGGCAGGCCGTCTCCCGGAAGCGGACTCCCGGCGCATCAGCGAGAGAACCGCTGTGACGACGGCCTCGGGAGGCTGGTCGACCTCCACCACCAACGGGTGCTCGTCGGGCGTCGGCTCCTGGAGTTCCGCGAGCTGGCTCTCCAACAGGCCCGCCGGGAAGAAGTGGCCGTGCCGAGAAGCCAACCGCGAGCCCAGCAGCTCGCGCGAGCCGTGCAGGTACACCAGCAGAACTTCCGGGCGCCCTGCCAGCAGGGTGTCCCGGTACGCACGCTTGAGCGCGGAGCAGGTCACGACGGCCTGGCGACGGGTGGTGATCGCCTCGCCCATCCACTCCCGGATGGCTTCGAGCCACGGTCCCCGGTCGCTGTCCGTGAGGGGATGACCGGCGGCCATCCTGGCGCGGTCGGCCTCTGAGTGGAACTCGTCCCCGTCCCGGAACACCCAGCCGAGGCGCTCGGCGAGGAGGCGCCCCACCGTCGTCTTGCCCGACCCGGCGACGCCGACGACGAGCACGAGTCGCGGCAGCTCCTCTGTCGCTGTTCCGTCCGCCACGGGTACGGGTCCCGGACCTCAGGCCCGCACCGGCCGGGGCGCGACGCGTGAGCTGAAGGTCATGACGGCGGCGGCGCACACCATCCATCCGCCGCTGTGCGCTTCCGCTCGCCGACCGGGCGCAGTCGCGTGGGTCGTCATGGACAGGCTCCTCCGCTCGTCCGGCCTGGCCGCCGAGGCGTCGCCTCCGGTGGGTCGTACACCTCCAATCTGACCCCCGGCGCCATGCGGCGCACGTCGGCCGAGAGCCCTGGTGACCTTTGCCGAGGGACACCGGTCACCGCGTACGCTGCACCGACGCCTGCGCCACGCCATGGACCTGGCCGGAGTCAGGACCCGGATGCAGCGCGGTCCGCCGGATGGGGTACTTCGTCAGCGCCGCCGAACGCTGCGCGCGGCATATGTTTCAGCGACTCGGTAGCTTCTTGATCAGGTGTCCTCGCAGCAGGATGCCCATCGGCGCCCCTGCGAGGGCCTGCCGACGACGGCCCGAGGCGAGGAGAGCAGCGTGTCCCGACCTGTCACTGTGGGAGTGGACGGCTCTGAAGGAAGCGTGGCTGCGGTGGACTGGGCCGCCGACGAGGCGGCGCTGCGCGGCGACGGCCTGCGACTGGTGTACGCCACACGGTGGGCGGAGCATCAGCTGGGGGCGATGAAGGTGTCGCACGAGGACCGTGCCGGCGCGGCGGAGGGCGTGCTGGCTGAGACCGAGCGGCGTGTCGGGTCCCGGCAGCCGGGCCTTGCCATGACCGCTGACGAGGTCGAGGACGCGCCCGTCAGCGTGCTGCTCGCCGCCGCTGCCGAGGCGGATCTGCTCGTCGTCGGCTCTCATGGGCTGGGGAGCGTCCGCGGGTTCGTCGTCGGTTCGGTAGGGCAGGAGGTCGTCGCGGCAGCAGAGCGTCCCGTGGTGCTCGTTCGCCCCGGATACGAGAAGGACAGCTCGGGTGCATCCGAAGGGAACAGTCGCCGGAAGGTGGTCCTCGGACTGGATGTGAACGAAGTCAAGGACGAGCTCCTGCACTTCGCGTTCGATTTCGCCGGGCGGCACCGCGTCCCGCTGGAAATCGTGCACACCTGGCATGAATCCTTCGTTCACCACCCCAGCGCAGCCGCGAAGGACGAGATGGCGGCAGCGCTCGCCGGCGCGATTCGACCGTACCGGGACAGGTTTCCGTCGACGGAGGTGGCGGAGGTGTCCGCTCCGGGACGGGCGGCCGAGCATCTCATCGAGGCCGCGTCGGATGCGCGCCTCGTGGTCGTCGGTCGACGCAGGGCAGCGAGGGGCGCTCACATCGGATCGATCACCCACGCCGTCATCCACCACGCCTCCTGCCCTGTCGCAGTCGTCCCGCACACCTGACGAGCACGCCCCGGCATCGGCGCCGGGGCGAGCGCGTTCGTAGGCGCGGATCGGTTCGCCGCCGGACGGTCCCGGCAGGTCACTGCTGTCTCTGCGGCTGCGGACGCAGAGGACGGGTGGACAGCAGATCGGTGGCAGACGGATATCTGTGCGCTGCGCACACTCACCACCGAGAAGGCTGTGCTCCGGGCATGGTTCCGGCCGTGGTGGCCTGTTTATGGTGCCTCGCATTCACACCGAACCCGATGGTGTGCGTCTCGGTACCAATGCCAGGAGGGCAGCCGATGAGCGCAGTCTCAGTACAGTCCGGAACCGCCGGAGTCCCGGACGGGGCCGACGGTCCGCAGCCCGTGGGCGCCTACTTCGAACGCATGCCGTTCGGGAGGGCCCACGTGCTGATCGCCCTCGCGCTGTTCATGGCCTTCGTCATCGAATCGTGGGAGCAGCTCGCCCTCGTCTACGTCTCCGCCGACCTGGGCGACGCCTTCGCCCTCGACGCCGGACGGATCGGGTGGGTTCTGTCGGCCGTGGCCCTCGGCATGATCCCCGGTGCGCTCGTCTGGGGGCCGGTCGCCGACCGGATAGGCCGCCGGGCCGTGTGCTTGTGGAGCCTCGGCTCGTACGGGTTCGTGGCGCTGGCCAGTGCCTTCTCACCGAACTTCACCACGTTGATGGTCACCCGGGTGATCTCGGGGATGGCCCTGGCCGGCATCTACACCGTCACCTTCCCCTACTTCCTCGAGCTGCTCCCGGTCAGGCTGCGCGGCAGGGCCGCGGTCTACCTGTCGATCGGCTGGCCCATCGGCGTGCTCGCCGCCGTGGGGGTGACCCAGGCGCTGTCCGGGATGGGCTGGCACGTCGTGGCCGTGGCCAGCGCGCTGGCTGCCCTGTGGGTGTTCGCGATCCGGGCGTGGGTACCCGAGTCGCCGTACTGGCTGGCGGCCCGCGGTCGGCACGCCGAAGCTCGTGCCGTGCTCCTGAAGCTCGGCGCCGAGGTCCCCGAGGGCACGCGCTTCGCCGTGGTCGAGCCCGAGCGGGCCGGTAACCCCCTCGCCCTGCTGCGCGGTCGGCTGCTCCGGATCACCGTGCTCATGCTGATCGTGAACTTCGCGTTCAACTGGGGCTACTGGGGCCTGCAGACCTGGCTTCCCACGCTGCTCATGGAGAAGGGGCTGAGCATGTCCAGCAGCCTCGGCTTCGTGGCGCTGAGCGCCCTCTTCATGATCCCGGGCTACATCTCGGCCTCGTACCTGACCGGGCGCTTCGGCCGCAAGAAGGTCTTCCTGCCCTACGTGGCGGCCGCCGCGGTCAGCGGCGTGCTGTTCGCCTACTCCGGCAGCCTCACCCAGCTGTACGTCGCCAACTTCGCCCTGTCGTTCTTCAGCCTCGGCGCGTGGGGGGTCTGGAACACCTGGAACGGCGAGTTCTACCCGACCGCGCTGCGCGCCACCGGCTACTCCTGGGCCACCGCGGCTCAGCTGATCTCCACCTCGGTCGCACCGTCAGCGGTCGGGTACCTGCTGGCGCGTGCCACCGGGTTCTCCTCCACCGTGCTGTTCATCACCGCGTTCCTGGTGGTGGCGCTGGTCGTGGCCGTGCCGCTGCCGGAGACCGAGGGCCGTGATCTGGAGTGACGTACAGGGGCAAATGGTGACAGGATCGGGCGGGTGAAACTGGGAGTGGACGTGGGACGCGTCACCACCGTCGCCGTGCTGGTCGACCCGGGCGGTCAGACGGTGGCGCGCGCGGTGGTGGACAGCGTTCCCGGCCTCGGTGAGTGTCTGCGGGCGGTGCTCGCCGCGCTGCCCGGGGATCGGAGTAGCGGTGAGGTGGACGCCGTCGGCCTCACCACGGACTTCGAGCGTCGTCCGTCGCGCCTGCGACCGGTGGCCGCGCTGCGGATCGCCCCGCCCAGCCATCCGTCCCTCGGGCCGCTCGCGGGCTGGCCCGCGCAGGCCGCCCGCGAGGTAGGGACGCTCCACGCGGTCGTCGCGGGCGGATCCGCGCTCACCGGGCGGCGACTGGCTCCGCTCGACCGGGCAGCGGTCGCGGACTTCGCGCGGCGGGCCGCCGACGACGGTGTCACCGCCTTCTCGGTCGCGGCGGCCGGCGCGCTGACCCGCCCCGACCCGGAGCTCGCCGCCGCCGAGGTCATCGCCGAAGCCGTGCCAGGGGCGGACATCACCTTGTCGCACGAGCTCGGGCGGTCGGGGCTGCGGGAACGCGAGAACACCGCCGTCCTCAACGCCGCCCTGCGGCCGTGGGCGGCACGCGTGAGCGACACGGCCGAACGCGCGCTGCGCGTCGGCGGTCTCCGGGCGCCGCTGCACCTGGCCCGCAACACCGGCGGACTGGTTTCCGCCGCGTACTTCCGCCGCTATCCGGTCCTCGCCGTCGCCTCCACCACGGCGAGCGCCGTGCGGGGTGCCGCGCTCGCGGCCGGGGCGGACCGCGCCGTGGTCGTCGACGCCGGGGCCGCGGAATTCCGGTGCGCGAGCGTCACCGACGGCGAAGTGGAAAGCTCCGACGTCGGCCCCGGGCTCGGCGGCGTCGACCTGGACCTGGCCCGGATCCGCACCGACGTGTTGCCCCGCGCCGACCTGGACCGGACCGGCTCCGAGCAGGTCGCCGACCTGGTGGCCAGGGTCCGGCGACGGGCGCCCGGCGGCGTGCTCCTCGCGGCGGGCGGCGACTGCGGTCTCGTGCCCGTCCGCGCCCAGGATCCGGCGGCCCCGATCGCCGCCGCGGCCTACGGAGCCGCCCGCTCGGACATCGTCGCCGAAGTCGACCAGGTCGCCGTCGCCGGGGGCCGTGCCGAACTCGACCGGCTGCTCGGGCTCGCCCGTGACCAGGCCCTGGCCCGGGTCGTCGCCGCCGGTGCCGCCCCGGCGACCGCCCGCGTCGCGTTCGCCGCCCACACCCCCGTGTCCTACCTGCCCGAGGGCGTTCACCGCCTCCGCGTCCGCGCCGTCGGATCCCCCTCGGGAATCCCGTCATGACCCGTAGCCGCCGCACATGACGCCAGGGGAGGGGACCGCGCTGGACGCCGCACGGCTGGAGGAGCTCGCCAAGGGGGCGCTGGTGCTCGCAGCGGGCGCCGAGCATTCCTCGTACCGGGCGAGCCTCGACTGGGCGCGGGCGACCATCGCGGAGTACGGGCCGGTGCCGCTGGTCCGCCCCGGCGACCTGGGCTCCGAGCGGACGTGCGTCACGGTCAGCCTCCTCGGCTCCTCGGCCGCGCTCGCCGAGCAGCTGCCCACGGGCGAGGAGCCGCGCCGGGCGGTCCGGGCGCTGGAGCGCCGCCTGGGCAGGGCGGCGGGCGCCGTCGTGCCGCTCAACACCGCGGCCGAGAACGCCCTGCTCGCCGTCGTCACAGCGGCGTCCTGCGGGCTGCCGTTGGTGGACGGGGACGGCTGCGGACGAGTGCTCCCCCTGCTGGAACAGACCACGTTCACCATCGCCGGGGTCGATGTCGCCCCGGTCGCCCTGGCCACGCCCGCCGGGGACGTGGTCGTCGTGGAGGCGGCCGGCAGCCGCGTGGAGGAGCTCGTACGGCCGCTGGTCCTCGCGGCCGGAGGCTGGGCGGTCGCCGCCTGCTACGCGATGGACGGCGAACGCCTGGCGGCCGCCGTGGTTCCCGGCACCGTGAGCCGGGCCCTGGCGGCGGGGCGCCCGACGCATGGCGACCCGTTCGCGCTGTGGCAGCCGCGGCCCCGTCGACTGGGCATCGGGCGGATCACCGCCGTGGAGCATCCCGCGACGTCGGTATCGGACACCGTCGGGGGTACGGCGCTCCCGTCCAGGCCGACCAGCGTGGTCGTCACCGAGACCGAGGGCCTGCACAGACGGTTCCGTCTGGAGGCGCACAACGAGGTACTGCTGGTCCTCGCCGACGGCGCACCGGCCGCGGCCGCGCCGGACCAGGTCCTGATGCTGTCGGCAGCGGACCAACGGGTGCTGGACGTCGAACGTGCCATGCCCGGCATCGAGGTGGAGATCGTCGTGATCCCCGCCGCGCCCGCCTGGCACACCCCGCAAGGACGCCGACTGGCGGCTGCCGGTGGGCTCATCCTGCTGGACCCGGACCCGGACCCGGATGCGCGGCAGACGAAACACCCAGACGGGGAACGACCCGAGGAGACCCGGTGGTGAGGCGTCCCGACCTGTCCGCACCCATGACCGTCGCGGAGCTGGTGCAGTACGGCCCGTTGCCCGGCGTACGCGTACTCGGCACGACGGGGCGCGACGCCCAGGTCCTGGACGTGCGCATCGTCGACCGGCGTGAAGCGCTCGACGACCTGCGTCCGCACACCGCGGTCGTCCTCACCGAGGCGCTCGCCCGGTCGGGATGGATCGTGGAGATGGCCCTGCGCAAGGCTTGGGAGCAGGCGGCCGCCTGCGTGGTCGTACCCGAGACGGCGGCGGCCGTGCATCCGCCGGGGGCACTCGCGGACCGCCTCGGCGTTCCGCTGCTGCTGATCGGCGGCGACGCGCTGGAGGGCGCCGTACGGATCGCATCCGCGGTGTCCCGGCCGGACGCCGGCCGGACCGCACTGCTGGCCGACGCCGCCCAGCGCCTGGCCGCCGCAGGCCCGCACGTCGAGCGCGTACTGGCCGCGCTGCACACGGCGCTGCCCTCGACGTCCCTGGCCCTGACCGATCCGGTGGGCGGGATGCTGGCCGGGCGGCGGGCGGCACTCGACTCCGCGCAGCCGGTGCGGCTGGACGTGCCGGGGCCCGACGGACACCCGCTCGCGGTGCTCGTGGCCGACTCCCGGTCGAAGGAGGCGGGTTGGGCGTCGACCGTCGAAGCAGTGCTGCGGCTGGCGGTACCCCCGCTGACCGCATGGGCCGCCACACGCCGCCTCGCGGAAGAACAGCTCGACCGCCGCAGCGAGTTGCTGCTGCACCAACTGACGCATCCTTCCGAGGACGAAGACGAACAGGCCCGCGCCCATGTCCGGGCCGAGGCCGCGGCGCTCGGCTGGCCGCTGGCCGGGCCTTTGATCGCGTTCGCCCTGCGACCGGCCGTCGCCGCGGACGGCGGCGCCGCGCCCGTGCCGGGACCCGTGCTGCGTGCGCTCTGGGCCAGGTACGGCATCGGTGGACCGCTCATCGCGTACGAGGACTGCTGGGTGTCATGGCGTTCGGCGGCAGTCGGCAGTCCGGTCCCCGACCCGGAGGTGTGGCTACGGCAGGGCGAGGCACAGCTGCGTACGGCCGTCCGGGCGATCGGTGACCAGCTGCCGCTCGCCGGGGGAGTAGCCGGTCCGACCGGCGGTACCGACACACTGGGCATGGCGCTCGCCGACGCCAGAGCCGCTGCGGCCGTCGCCGCCGTACCCGGGTCGGTGGTCCGCGCCGACCGTATGGGACCCGCCCAACTGCTGTCCGCGTTGCCCGCGGAGGCGCTGCGGCGGCCCGCCGAGGTCGTGCTGGCCCCGCTGCTCGCCGCGGACCGGGACGGAACGTTGCTGCGTACGCTGGCGGTCGTCCTGGACCAGGGTGCCGCCCCCTCGGCGGCGGCGGAGATCCTCGGTGTCCACCGGAACACGGTCGCGGCGCGCCTGGAGCGCATCCGCGCACTCGGCTTCGACCCCGAAGACCCCGCCCAGCGCCTCCCTCTGCACCTGGCCTGCCGCGTCCTGCTGGCCGAGTCCTGAGCGGGAAGCGGCGATGAACACGCCACCCCATGAGGAGGGCCCGGTCGCCGAGGGGGATTCGGCAACCGGGCCCGGTTCGGGGCGGAGGCGGAGCGGTGGGACCTCAGGACTCCACGCCGTAGGCGGACGCTGCCCGCTCACGGCTCAGCAGGCCCTGCCGGAGGTCTTCCCGGACCGCCTCGGCGGGGCGCTCCGCGACGGGACCGAAGCCGCCGCCTCCGCCGCTCTCGCAGCGCAGCACGTCGCCCTGGCGCACGGCCAGCGCGTTCGCCTTGAGCAGTTCGCGCTCGCCGTCCCGGCCGGGGTTGAGGACGACGCGGGGCGCCGCGCCGGTGCCGCCGCCGAAGACACCCCACGCGGGGGTCACGGAACGCTCCCACCACAGCGACAGGTTCTGGTCGGCCTCGAACGTGTACTGGCGCACCACGCCGTTGCCGCCGCGGGTGCGACCCGCCCCGCCGGAGTCGGTACGGATCGCGTACTCGGTGACTCGTACGGGGAACAGCGTCTCCAGCACCTCGACGGGCATGTCCCGCAGGGAGCCGTTGACGTTGTTGATCAGGCAGGACTCGCCGTCGTCGGTCTGCCAGGCGCCCCAGCCGCCGACCGTCGCCTCCTGGGATACGAAGAGCCTGCCGTTGCGCGGGTCGGTGCCGGTGAACTGCACGATCATCGAGTCGCCGTAGCTGGCGGCGGCCGCTCGCGCGGGCACCGCGGGCGCCAGCGCCTTGACCACCAGGTCGATGACCAGGCCGAGGTGGGAGTAGTAGTACTGGCACGCCGCCGGCTCCACGGCGGCGAGCATGGTGCCCGGCCGGGTGACCACCCTCAGGGGCCGGAAGGAACCGCCGTTGAGCGGGACGTCGCCACTGACCAGCAGCTTGTAGCCGACCCGGCAGGCGGCGACGGTCTGCGCCGCACCGCAGTTGACGGGACCGGTGGCCTGGTCGGCGCAGTCGGTGACGTCCATGGTCATCCGGTCGCCGTCGATCTCGACGCGTACGGTGACGTGGAGCGGGGTACGCAGGTCGATGCCGTCGTTGTCCAGATAGCCGGTCGCCTCGTAGACGCCGTCGGGAATGGCGGCGATCTGCTCCCTCTCCAGCCGCTCGGTCTGCGCGAAGATGGCGTCCCGCGCGGCGAGGACGGTCCCCAGTCCCCAGCGGCGGACGATCTCGGCGAACCGCCTCGCACCGGTACGGGCGCAGGCCACCTGGGCGCGCATGTCCCCGAGGGTGGGCTGCGGGAAGCGGACGTTGCGGGCGATCAGCGAGTGTGCCTGCTCGCAGGGTTCGCCGCCCTCGTAGATCTTCAGCGGGCCCATCCGCAGGCCCTCCTGGTAGATCGAGGTGGAGTCCATCGAACCGCCGGGGTCCTTGGAGCCCATGTCGATCCAGTGCGCACGGGACGCGGCGAAGCCGATCAGCTCGCCGTCGGCGGTGTCCTCGGTGAAGATCGGCGCGTAGACGGTGACGTCGTTGAGGTGGGTGCCGCCGATGTAGGAGTCGTTGAGGACCCAGACGTCGCCGGGCTTCCAGACGTCCGCGCCGTACCTCTCCTCGGTGGCCCGGGTGCACACCTCCAGGTTGCCCAGGAAGATCGGCAGGCCCGAGGACTGGCCGAGCACGTTGTGGTCCCGGTCGAGGAGGGCGACCGCGCAGTCCTTCGCCTCGTAGATGGTGGGCGTGTAGGAGGACCGGATGAGGGTGGTGTTCATGTCCTCCGCGGCCTGCAGCAGCGCGCAGCGGATGATCTCGGTGGTGACCGGGTCGACGACCCGGCTGCCGGTGTCGGTCATGCCGTGGCTCCAACCTTGATGACGAGGAAGCCGTTCTCGTCGACGGTGACCGACGAGTCCGGGGGGACGACGGTGGTGGAGGTGGCCTCCACGATGACCGCGGGACCGTCGACGCGCTGCCCGGGTGCGAGCCGCTCGCGGCGCAGAACGGTGGTGTCGTACGAGCGGCCGCCGAACACGACCGGCCGCTGCCGGACGGTGTCGGAGGCTGCCTCGTCGGCGGCGTACGCCACCGGTGCGGCCTCGGGCAGCGCACCGAGCGCGGTGCTGCGCAGGGTGACGAACTCGACGGGCGCCTCGGGCGTGGCGTGCCCGTAGCGGCGTTCGTGGAGGGCGGCGAAGCGCTCGGCCGCGGTGGCGAGGAAATCCTCGCCGGCCGGTTCGGCGGCGGCGAGCAGCGGCACGGCGAGGGTGTAGTCCTGGCCCTCGTACCGCATCTCGACGACGTGTTCGACCCGCTGCCGCTCCGCGGGGACGCCCTGCTCGGTGAGCGCGGCCAGCGACTCGTCCTCCAGGTCGGCCAGCGCGCGGGCCATGGCCTCGCCGTCCAGGTCGGCGCCCGGGGTGAAGAACTGACGGGTGAGGTCGCGGCGGACTTCGGTGCCGAGCATGCCCCAGGCGGAGAACGCGCCGGGGAAGCGCGGCACGACGACCTCGCCGATGCCGAGCTCGCGGGCGATCTCCACCGCGTGCATCGGGCCCGCGCCGCCGAACGCCAGCAGGACGAACTCGCTCGGCTCCAGGCCGTGTTCGACGGTGAGCGTACGGATCGCCTGGGCCATCTTGGCGTTGGCGACGTCGCAGATCCCGCTCGCCAGTTCCACCGGCTCCAGACCGAGCTCATCGGCGAGATCAGCGACGGCCCGCTGGGCCGCGGCCACGTCGAGCGTCATGTGGCCGCCGGCGAACCAGTCCGGGTCGACGCGTCCGAGCACCGCGTTGGCGTCGGTCACGGTGGCCTGGGTACCGCCGCGCCCGTAGCAGGCCGGGCCGGGGACGGCTCCGGCGGACTCCGGGCCCACGCGCAGGCCACCGGCCTCGGCATAGGCGAGGGAGCCGCCGCCGGCGCCGATGGTCTGCAGGTTGACCAGCGGCATCAGGACCGGGAAGCCGTCCGCCGAGCCCTCGTTGGAGACGTCGGGGCGGCCTTCGAGGACCAGCGACACATCGAAGGAGGTGCCGCCCATGTCCACGCAGATCGCGTTGCGCCGGCCCAGCAGGCCCGCGGCCGCCGCGCCGCCCATGGTGCCGCCGACCGGCCCGGACAGCAGGGTCTGCAAGGGGTGGCGGCGGGCGTAGGAGGCGTTCACGATGCCGCCCGAGGACTGCATCACCTGGACCGGGACGGTCAGGCCGTGCTCCGCGAACCGCCCCTCGATCCGGCCCAGATAGCGGCGCACCACGGGGCCCGTGTACGCCTCCAGGACGGCCGAGGACGTCCGCTCGTACTCGCGCCACTCGCCCGCCACCTGGTGCGACAGAACCACGACGAAGTCTTCGCCGTCCTCGCCGAGCTCCTGCTCCAGGATCTTCCCGGCCAGCAGCTCGTGGTCCGGGTTGACGTACGAGAAGAGGAACGAGACGGCGACCGCGTCGAAGCCCTCGTCCTTCGCGCGTCGGGCGGCGGCCCGTACGGCGTCCTCGTCGAGGGGTTCGAGCTCGGTGCCGCGCCAGTCGAAGCGGCCGCTCGCCTCCATCGTGTCGCAGCGCTCGACCAGCGGCTTCGGCTTGCGGTAGTGCAGGTCGAACATCCGGTCCCGGTTGCCGCGGGCGATGTGGTAGACGTCCCGCATCCCGGCCGATGTGAGCAGCAGGACACGGGCGCCCTTGCGCTCCAGCAGGGCGTTGAGGCCCTGCGTGGTGCCGTGCACGAAGAAGGAGATGTCGCCGGGCGAGTCCACCGCCCGGCCCAGCGAGGCGAAGACTCCCTCGGCCAGGTCGCCCGGGGTGGTGGGAGCCTTGGCCGCGAAGTAGGTACCGCTGTGTTCGTCATAGGCGACGACGTCGGTGAAGGTTCCACCGATGTCCATGGCCACCCGGTATGTCATTGCGCCTCCCGGCTTTCTCAGGGGATCGCCGAGGACGCTAGCCCGAGGCTTCCGGGGAGGGCTGTGCGCGGCGCACGGGTGGCGGGCCGCCACAGTGCGCCGTGCCCGGCTCAGTGATCGCCGACGGGGACACCGCCCGGCTGCTGCACGTCCTCGTGCAGGTGGACGATGCGCCACGCCGCGTCGACGCCCTGCCGCAGGACCGCGGTGTTTCGGACCAGCTCGGGGCGCAACTCGCCGGCCGACGGGTCGGGCGCGAAGTCCACCCGCAGCCAGAAGCGCAGCACCGCGATGTCACCGAAGACGTCCACGACCTGCCCGTACGACTCCAGCCCGGTCTCCACCGGCCCCTCACCACCGGCCGGGCGTTCCTCGCGCACCCGGTCCAGGTCCGGCTTCCCGAAGAGCAGCCCGGCAGTCCCGGAATCCCACACGGTCGCCTCCGGGTCCAGGCAGGCGTCGATCCGGGCGCGGTCCCCGGCCGAGTAGGCCTCGTACATGGTGGTGATCACCTGCCACACAGCGGCTGCCGTCTCAGGGGCGGCGCCGGGGCGGGCACCGACGGAGAACGAAGGGGATGCGGGCATGGCAGGGCCTCCTGGAGCTGCGCGGGAGAGGTCGCGCCTCCGAACGGGACAGCGACGGGCAGTCAACCTACACACCCAGGCCCGGAGCCCGTGGCGCGTGCCCATGCGCCCTTCTCTTGGCGAGGCCTGGTCCGGAGACGGCCCGGACCTTGGCCCGGGCGCTCCCCGGCGGAGAGACTGGGCCGGCTTGGGGCGTTCTGGGAGTGGCCCACAAGCGACGACGCTCTCCAGGTTGTAGCGGGCCTCGCGGTCGTCCAGGTCGAGGGCGGCGGACCGGACGAAGCCTCGGCGGCCCGGGTCCACGAGCCGGAACGGAGCCAGCGGCGGCGCAGAGGGAGCAGCGAGAAGTCGTTGTGGGCCTGGCTGCCGTCCGGGGCGAGGCGCAGCGCCGTCTCGTATGCCTGCTGGAGGCTTGCCCAGTCCTCCAGGTGCGCGGCGGCGCGTAGGCCGCCGGCCGCATGGGCGATTGCCGCCCCGCCGGGCCGACGCTCGGGGGACGCAGCTCGTGGGTGGGCCGCTCAGCAGGGAGGCGCGGCGATCTGGTCGCGATGGCCGTCGTTGTCCGAGAGGGACGACGGCAGCGCCCTCCCGTGCTTGGCGACGGTGGTGCGGTCGGTTGAGAGGTGGCGTAGCGGGTGGGAATCACGGTGACGACCGCGGGAGCGATGTCCAGGGCTGCCGCAGCCATCACGCAGTGCCACGATGAAGGGAAAGAGATTTGTCGCCAGGCGCTTCAGGGAGGCGACCATGGGCCGCGAGTATCACTTTCACAGCGAGCACGCAGGCTGCTCGGTCACGGTGGGCCTGCGGATGGGCGGGACGCGGGAGCTGGAGCTCCTCGTGGACGGGAAGCAGGTCGCCGCTGCCCGCGTCCATGGCCACCACGCGCAGACGGCGGTGATGACCACGATCCTGCCCACCGACCCGCCTCGCGGCATCGAGGTCGAGGTGACGCTCCCGGGCGCTCTCGGCGGCGATCCGGCAAGCATCCTGCTCGCGGGTGGCGAACGCACTCCCATGCCCGCCCGGGAGGTTCCCCGGCGGGCGCGTCCGGCGGAGGCCGACTGGTACTCCTGACCGTGTCGGGGCGCCCGGTACGGTCGCGCACTTCTCCGCGAAGTCGGCCGACGCCCGGTCGAAGGAGTCGCCCGTCCGGTCCGTGCCCGGAGGACTGCGCCACCGAGTAGGGGGCGAAGCCGCGTCATGCAGGGCTGATCCGCGCCCACCACCGGCTTGACGAGCATCGCCGTCGACGAAGCCGACCGGTGGGCCGACGGCTGACCACGGGACGCCCTCGATGGTCAGCCGTCGGCGATCACCAAGACCAGGCGGGTGGCCAAGCGAGTGAAGGCGCGCCCCTTGTGTGCGCCCGTGGTGCACGCCCCGCTCGGTGGGCAGCAGCAGAACGAACGCGCCAACCGGCACTTGACGGCATGTCACCTCGTCGTCGGTTCCTTGTGTGCGGGAGCCTGCGACGCGCCGGCCGGTGGCGGGCTGAGTCGTTTTGACACGACATAGGCGACCACGACCGTGACGATGACGAGTGGCATGACGGTGAGGCCCTGCGATCCCAGCAGCAGGGTGGCCAACAGCACCGAGGTCAGCGGGAGCCCGAGCATGGTGACCGACATGGCTCCGATCCCCATCGCGAACGCGGGGGTGAGCTCCAGCCCAGGAAGGTGGGACAGCGCGATCCCGCCCGTCGCCCCCAGGAACATCGCCGGGAAGATCGGGCCTCCTCTGAACGCGCTCAGTGAGGCGCAGTACGCCAGCCCCTTGCACGCGACGAGCAGGGTCAACGTACCGACGGAGTAGTCGGCGCTGTTCGCGAGCAGCGGGCCCATGGCGGCCTGCCCCGAGTACAGCACGTCGGTCGCGGCTTTCCCCGTGCCTTCGGCGAAGGCGATGGCGAGCCCCGCGACCGCCAGGCCCATCAGCACGGTGGCGGTCACCCGGCGCCGCTCGACACGGGGCTGCGCCAGGAGGGCGAGCCGCCGGATGCCCGTGCCGACGAGGGCCGCCACCAGTCCGATGACGAGTGCCCAGCCGAACTCGGTGACATCGGGCGTGTTGGCGTGCGGGACCTCCGGAAGCGCCAGCGAGTACGTGCCGAGACCGGTCCAGCTGTCCAGGCCGATGAAGACGAGCGAGCCGATGCCGGCGGCGAGCAGGCCGGGTACAAGCACGACCCCGAGCATCGGCCCGCCGATTCCCGAAGCCTCCATGAGCAGGAACGCCCCGGTGATGGGTGACCCGAGCAGGGTGCTCACCGCGGCGAAGCTTCCGGCGGCTCCGACGACGGCCCCGGCCCGCTCCGGCAGGTCCGGCTTGAGCAGGCGTACGAGCCAGATGGCCGTGCCGCTGCCGAGGGCGATGAGCGGTGCCTCGGGGCCGAGGACGGCACCGAGGGCCAGCGTGGCCACGGCGGCGACGAAGATGCCGGGAAGCTCGCGCGGCTTCGGCGCGCCGGTCGTCGACAGCCCCTCGGCGGGCTTGTGGCCACCGATTCCCGGAAGGTATCGGATGCTCGCTCCGACCAGCAGGCCTGCGACGGCGAGCAGCGGCAGGGGCCACCAGGGAGGGGTTGCCTGGAAGCCCAGCGCCTTGGGCAGGTCGGTGTAGGTCCACGGCTGGAGCTCGTTGACCAGGGCGAGGAAGCCGTACGCGGCTGCCGAGATCGGCACTCCGAGCGCCGCCGCCATGACCAGGAGCCCGACGTAACCGCGGGTCCTGACCATGGCAAAGGGATCCGGCGTCAGCTCGCCCGGTGCTCCGACAGGTCTGTCGGCCGACATGCGTATCAGCTCCTTGGCTCGACATTCATCGGGATCGCGGCGGTCCACTGGCGTTTTCCTGACGTGGTACCACGCGGCGGCCGCTGTACCCGGCGGGCTCACCGCCTTTGTGCGGTGGTGGAGTGATGGTCATTCAGGCGGACCAAGGTCCTCGTCGGGTGACTCACCCGATCGGGCCTGCACCGTCGGCGAGCCGGTCCCGTCCCGGGGGTGCGGGGCGCGCGGCCGGTCGAGTCCCACGCGGACAGCGCCCAGGACGGTGTGTGCGGCGGCGCCACACATATGGGTCAGGGACTTGTCGAAGGAGCCGGACGGGCTCCTTGCCATGAGGAGCAAGCCGCTGCGAACAACAGGATGAACAGCGAGCGGGTGGTCGCGAGCGCCTCGCCGGCTCTCAGCCGAAGGTGCGGGGACCGGATGATCGAACCCGTCTGCCGGGGACGATACGCCGAGGAGTCGCGCGTCAGGGGGCAGGTACTCGTTCCGCCTGTTCGTCGGGCGGCAGCAGGTCCTTGGCTCTTCGCTCCATCAAGACCGGTAGGTAGGTACGCACACGTGCGTACCTGAGCTCTTCGTACGCCGTCTGTACTGACCTTTGTACGAGGTCGACCTCCAGTTGGGGGTGCGCCTTCACCAGCCGCTCGGCTACAAGGCGGATGGTGAGGTCGTCCTCCTCCGATTCCGCCATCAGACACCTCGGTCTTCGTTCGGGGATCACCTCTCCTCAGTTTCGTGGAGCGGCCTTCAGCCGGGAAGTCGGTCTTTCGCCGCTGCGCACGGCCGAATGGCGCACCCATGGGTGTGCTCGCCTCCCAACTCGGGGCAACCGCGGTCTCCGCGGTGCCGGACGAGAAAGGCGCTGAGGCCGGCGGTGTGCAGAACGCCTTCACCAGCCTCGGGTCATGGCACCGCACTCGCCGGGTTCATTCCGATCGGCGTGCTGACAACGTCGTTCCTGGCCGACGTCGATCGGAACCCGGCGATCCCGGAGGGAACCAAGGGCTGTGCCTCGGTGGAACTTGCCGGCGGCGTGCCCTCCTCTCGGACCCCCACTCCAGGCGGCTCCGGACGACGCCGGAGTGAATCCGCAGCCGGCCCAGGAAGTGCTCGACGCCAACGCGCCCGGAGGGGCCTATCCGGGGGTCGCCGGCGTTGGCGGTGATCCCATGGGGAAGCGAAGGACCGACCGTCCCGC
Source organism: Streptomyces sp. NPDC056361 (assembly GCF_042262805.1). Lineage (NCBI taxonomy): Bacteria > Bacillati > Actinomycetota > Actinomycetes > Kitasatosporales > Streptomycetaceae > Streptomyces > Streptomyces sp. NPDC056361. The sequence continues at coordinate 5,567 of NZ_JBHJQI010000010.1, read as the reverse complement.
GGTCGGGGATGCAGCCGTACCGTCCCTTGTCGGTCGACCAGTGGCAGCAGTGTCGGAGGAGCGCTGGTCCCGGAGCAGGGCGGTGTCCGAGGGGCCGTGTTGGGCGTTGAGGCCGGCGGAGCCATGGTGGCCGGCCTCCGAGTCCGGTGCCCGGATGGCGAGGACGGCGAGGACGCCGCGGCGACGCGCGAGCAGCGACTCCCAGACCGCCTCTCCACCACCGGGCAGACGCCAGGTGACCCGGGTGGTGAACGGTCCCGCGCCCTCGGTGCGTTGCTCGGCTTGCCTCACGGCCCGTGACGGGATCGCCGAGCAGGTCTCCTCCCGGTGAAACGCCGCTCCGGTCCCATACCCAGAGGCACCTCCGGGCTGACCAGGCGGCTGCCTGACGATCTCAGGCACGCAGGCATCTCGTTCTGGTTGTACTCCGGTGTGGACCCGGCCGAATGCGCTCGCCGCGCGGGTCAGAGCATCGAGGTCTTCTTCCGGCACTACGCCAAGTTCCCGGACGGCGTGCGGGAGCAGGTCGACCGCCTCATCGAGCAGTCCATGGAGGAGTGGGACCGCGTCAGCCGGGGTGAGGCCCCTGCGGGGTGAGTCGGGGTTCTGGTCCGTGACTGGTCCGGAAGTGCTGGTGAGGAGTGGGATACCGGCGGAATGGACTGGGAGCTTCGGCGTAAATGCGCCCCTCCCTACGCGGGGCGAGCGAGAGGCGCCTGACGGGCAACAGCCAAGGTCAGGCGCATCTTTTCATGCCTCTAGAAGAAGCCGAGCTTCTTCGGCGAGTACGACACCAGGAGGTTCTTCGTCTGCTGCTGGTACAGCAGCTGAACCCATTGGGAAGTGCCGCGGGCTGACGCCGGACGAGGTGAAGGCCCCACATCTCCCTCGTTCTTGAGGCGGCAGTCGCGAAGGATCCTCCAGGTCTTCATGCGGGCGAGGACGTGCTCGACGCGGGCGCGGACCTTGCGGTGGGAGGCGTTTGCTCCTCTTTCCAGGTCGGTAGTCGGGCTTGGCCGTGTTCCCGGCGGTGCGGGATGACCAGGCCGATGCCGCGGTAGCCGCTGTCAGCGATCACGGTTGGGTGCAGATCTATCGAGGGTTCTCCGGGTGGCGACGGCAGACCGGCAGTCAGAAGGGCTCGGCGACGATCCAGTGCTCGACCAATCGGCCGTCGACCACCCGGCCCATGTCCATGCCCGTGAACTCGAACCGCTTTCCGGTCGGGGCTGGCCGAAGAAGTCTCCGGTGTGGGTGCTGGTGATCCGGTAGCGGTTGGCCACCCATTCACCGGTCTCGATGGTTTGCAGCGTGGTGACGGCGAAGTCGGGAACCGCGGCGAGGACGCCTTCCCGCTTAGGGCATCTGATCAACACTCACGCCGGTGTGGGTGGCATGTCCGTTTCGATTCGCCAGGTTGGTGTGGATTCCCCGGTGAGTTCGCGGCTCATTTTGTTGGCCATCGCCCAGTGGATCATCGTTCGGGATCTCTGCTGCAGGGCTTCGTAGTCGCGTGCGAGGCGGCGGTGCTGCATCAGCCGGCCGAAGGTCCGCTCGATCACCCACCGTTTGGGCCGTGGCTGGAAGCCCTTCTCTTTTCGGTCGCCGCGCCACCTCCACGTCGATCCCGAGGCCGGCGCCGTGCTGGATGACGCTGGTCTGGTAACCGCCGTCGGCCCACACCTTGGTCACGCTGGGATGGGCAGCCGCCAGCTCGGTCAGTGCCTGTGATCTTCTTGCCGGCGTCGATGCCCTGGCTGGCCTCGGCGACATTGCTGGAGGTCTTCACGCTCTGGGCGTCCACCACGACCGCGGACGATTCCACCGTTCGGGCGTTCGCCCGGCGGGTCCGGTCCCGCAGCAGATCGTGGACCTGCTCGGTGGTTCCGTCCGCTTCCCACTTGGCGTAGTAGTCGTAGACGGTCTTGAACGGCGGGAAGTCGTGCGGCAGGTACTCCCACGGAATCCCGGTGCGGTTCACGTAGAGGATCGCGTTCACGATCTCTTTCAGGTCATGCACCCGCACTGCCGCCTCGGGCCCTGGGCGGGCCGTCCGCCAGGCGACGAAGACGGGCTCGATCAACGCCCAGCTGGCATCGGAGACGTCACTGCGATACGCACGGCGAGGTGTCACGTCCCGGACAACGAGCCCTACGGCCTACAGTCACAGGAGTATCTCAAAACACCAACTACCTAGATCAGATGCCCTCTAAGGCCTGTTCCGCAACGCGATGCTCGACCGCTCCTTCGAGGACGCCGACTCCCAGCCTGGCTTCACCGCCTAGCCCAGAGGTCCTGCTGCTGGCCTCCAGGATCCAGAGCGGTGCGGCCGACGCCCGGGGGGGGGGGGGGGGCGGGGGACTAGGAGTGTGGGGAGAGGCCGCCCGGGGTGGGCGTCGGCCGCTTCTCTTGCCTTTCGGGCTACTGCCAGGCGCAGTGGACGTGGTTGCCCTCGTCCAGGGCCTCCGTCGCGCCGTACGCGCGGCAGGCGCTGACGAAGGTGGCGTTGCTGACGGACATGTTGTCCGCGTCGAACGCGATGCCCTTGTAGTGGTTCGAGTTCGACGAGTGGTCGCCGCCCGCGATCTCGGTGACCAGGAAGGTGTAGCCCCGCTCCGTGGCCAGCTTCAGCATGCCGTTGAGCATGGCCGTGGAGAGCCAGACCTCGCGCTCGCCGACGTCGCTGTAGTTGCTGGTCTCGGCGGTGGTGCCGTTCTTCGTGTCGGTGATGTTCGCCTGGGCCGTGGAGTCGGCGTCGACGACCCCGCTCACGTGGTAGGTGAGCAGGGAGATACGGGAGTTGGCGTCGATCGACGCTGCGAGCTGGGCGCGGCTGGTGCCGCCCCCGCCGCTGCCGGAGCCGCCGACCAGGGCGTTCCAGGTGTTCGGGCCCACGATGCCGTCCGCCGTCAGGCCGTGCTTGGACTGGAAGTCCTTGGCAGCGTTGGTCGACGCGGTGCCGAAGTCACCGTCGACGACGAGGCCGTACCCGTACCGGTTCAGCTGGGTCTGGGCCGCTTTGGCCGCGTTGCCGGTGCTGCCGCTCTGTACCGTGGCGACCAGCTTGGGCCAGGTCAGCGGGCCCACCGAGCCGTCGGCCGTGAGCCCGTTGGCGCTCTGGAACGCCGAGACCTTCGCCTCGGTCGCGGGACCGAACTGGCCGTCGGCCGCGATCGCGTACCCGCGGTGGTTGAGCAGGTGCTGGATCGTCGTCACCTGGGCCCCGCTGTCGCCGTTGGCGATGACGGGCCAGGTGGCGGCCGAGGCGGTGTTCGGCCCGAGCAGGACGGCCACCATCGCGGCGATGACCGCGGCGACCAGCGCCGGGAAGCGTCTGCGCATGACTCTCCTTCGCGTGCTGCGCCGGCCCGCGTCAGCGGTAGCGGACGTGCAGGTGGTTGTCGTGGTTCGGGTACTGCGTGGTCAGGCCCTCGGAGATCAGCGTCGGGTCGTTGAAGTAGATGACCTCGATGTGCCCGGGGGCCGCCGCGCGGATCGCCTGCACGAGCTGGCGGGTCGCCGACCGGTCGTAGGTGCCGGACTGCCAGGTGATCCGGCCCGCCGAGCACTGCGCGGAATCGGTGCGGATCGGCCAGATGTCGATGTCGAGCCCGACCTCGTGGCTGGCGTGGCCCGGGATGTCGCCGCCGTGCTCGAAGCCCGCGTCGCCCATCGGTACCTTGCCCTGGCCGGTCGAGGCGAACGACGCGGCTGCGGCCTCCAGCTGGCCGACGGCCGCGGCGGTGGCCCAGTTCGCGGTCGCGTTGCCGTCCGGGTTCTGGTCGCAGATGTTGGTGAAGTTCACCAGCTCGTAGTGCCAGACCAGGTTGCGCCAGGTGTCGGGGCCGACGACTCCGTCGGCGGACAGGCCCGCGTGGCTCTGGAAGGTCTTCACCGCGGTGGCGGTCGCCGGGCCGAAGTCGCCGTCGACCGTCAGGCCCGCCGAACGCTTGGCGTTGAGCAGGTACTGCACGGCCTTCACGGCCGATCCGTTGTCGCCCTGGCGCACCGTGGCGACGAGCTTGCCCCAGGTGTTCGGGCCGACGACGCCGTCCGCCGTCAGGCCCTGGGAGCTCTGGAAGGCCTTGACGGCGGTCGCCGTGCCGGAGCCGAAGACCCCGTCGGCGGCCACGGACTGGCCGTGCGCGCCCAGCAGGTACTGGAGGGCGACGACGTCGCTGCCTCGGTTGCCCGAGCTCTGCAGGTGGTACGCCGCTCCTGCGAACGCCTGGGCCGGGGTGCCCGTCTGGACGCACAGGGCCGTGGTCAGGGCGAGGAACAGGGCGATCCGGGCGCTCTGCTTGCGCAGACCGGATGATCGGAGCATGGTGCGATCCCTCTCGTGTCGAATCATGTCGGGCTCGGTTGCGATGGGTTACGGGGGCGGGGTGCGGGGACGGGGGCAGGCCGCGGGGTGTGCCTGGCGCGTTCCCGTGGACGTCCTCGTGACGGTGCTCAGGGGACCGGGTGCCCGAAGGTCAGGCCGTGCCGGTGCTCCGGTTCCCGGATGCGCGGCAGCAGGCCGCGTTCCAGCGCGCGGAGTTCGTCGCGGTGCGCCGCCTCGAAGGCGGTGCGGCGGGCGGTGCGCAGGGGTTCCCGGACCGCTTCCACCGGGGCCGTGCAGGCGGCGTAGGCCGCCCCGAGGCCCCGGTCGGCGCGGGCGACCTCCGCCCCGTCCTCGATGCCCTGGACGGTGCGGTCCGGTCGCGGGCAGCACCATCGTCGTCAGGTCCCGCTCCGCCGGCAGGCCCCGCGCCACCGTCGGCGGCCGTACGGGGCCCGACGCCGTGGGGAGGGACGCCGCGGAGAGGCCGGGCGCGGCGCCCCCGCAGCCCGTCAGGGCGGCCGCCGCGATGACGGCGCCCAGGAGCCGCGGTGATCGGCCTCTTCTTCACAGCGTCTCGTGCCTCTCGGTTGTCCGGGCGCCGCGGGGCCATCCTGCCGGCGGCCCCGCGGCGTGCTGCCGATCCGCCGGGGAGCGGGTCAGTGGGTGGTCTGGACCGTGTCGCCGCCGTCGAGCAGGCTGAAGACGCTGAACTGGGTGCCGGCGGAGAGGCCGGTGACGAGCCAGTAGGTCGAGTCGTTGACGCTGTGGTAGCCGTCGGACGCCTGGACGTACCGCTTCGAGCCGGTCACCCAGCCGGACGACTTCTTGTAACGGCCGGCGTGTAGTGGTCGTAGGTGCGGCTGCCGGCGTTGTACGAGTAGGCCAGGTTCAGGTCACCGCAGCCACTGGAGGCCTTGACGGCGATGGTGCCCTGCGACTCGTACGCACCTGCGGTGAGGGTGGTGCTGCGGATGCGACGCATGTCGTGACTCCTGTGGTCGGATGGGTGGTGCGCGAGGAGTTTGTTCCGGCCGCCGCCGTTTTCGGCCCAGCGGAATCCTGACCATGCCGACCGGTGAATGCGTAGGTCCCAGCGCCCACTCGGGACACTCCCGGGACGCGCGCCCACCGGGACGCACGGGAGGGGACGCGAGGGGACGGGACGGGACGGGGAGGGACGGGCAGCGGGAGGCCAGGGGCCCGAGGTACGGGAGAGGGGGGTGAGGCGGGAGACCGCCTC
>NZ_JBHJQI010000009.1:0-110147 GCF_042262805.1 Streptomyces sp. NPDC056361 | reverse complement strand
GCCTTGTGAGGCGCGGCCAGGCGGGGGCGGGCGTCAGCCCTCGAAGCCGACCGTGCCGTCGGGCAGGATCGCCTCCACCCGGGCGCCGTGCTCGACGGTCCGGCTCACCGTGCAGAACTTCTCGTGCGTGAGGCGCACGCCGCGGGCGAACACCTCGGCCGCGCGCGGGTTGTTGTCCGGGAGGTCGAACTCGTAGCTGACCCTGATGCGCCCGATGCGGCCGTCGTCCTCGGGCCCCGACACCGACTCCACCACGATCCGCAGGTCGTCGTGGTCCACGGCCCGCGCGGTCCGGTCCACGACGAGGCCGCCGCAGCCGCCCATCGCGGCGAGCAGCAACTCGACCGGAGTGAACGAGGGCTGGGCGTCCGCGTCGTCCGCGGCGGCCATCCGCACCTCGGCGCCCCGGTCGTTGCGGGCGGTCCAGTTGCGGTACCCGGTGCGGACGGTCTCGATGCGGTAGTCGGCCATGACGGCGGTGCTCCTCGTGCTCGTACGGTACGGTCGCCGCCACGCAACCCCACCGCCCGCGCACCGCCAAGCGGACGCGCCGGACGCGCGCGGCGGCCCCGTCAGTATCCGTGGTCGCGGACGGCGACCGCACCGGCACGGGCTCGTACGACCGAACCCCACGCCTCCGCCACCGCGCCCCAGACCGTGCGGAGCACGGGCTCGGCGCGCCGTACGGAATCCACCGCCGCCTCCGGCGAACCGCCCGCCGCGCGGACGTCCTCGCCGTCGCCCGCCGCCCACTCCGCCACCGTCTCCGCGCCGACCTCGGGATGGAACTGCACCCCCCACCCCGCGCTTCCGACGCGGAAGGCCTGGACCGGGCAGTCGTCGCCGCCCAGGAGCGGTACGGCGCCGGGCGGCAGCGCGGCTATCTCGTCCCAGTGCCACTGCGCGGCCGGGGCGCCGTCCGGCACGCCGCCGAGCACCGGGTCCGCGGCGACGGCGGACAACCGGCGCACCGGTACGGCCCCCACCTCGGGTCCCTGGGGCCGTCGGGCGACCGAACCGCCCAGGGCATGGGCGAGGATCTGGCCGCCGAGACATATCCCGAGCAGCGGGACCTCGCCGGCCACGGCCTCGCGGACCAGCTCGCGGACCCGGGGGAGCCACGGCGCGGCCAGGTCGTCCTCGCAGTTGGCGGACCCGCCCAGGACCAGCAGCCCTGCGTGGCCGCCCAGCGACGCGGGGAGGGCCTCGCCCCGCCAGGCCCGCACCACGTCGAGACGGAGCCCTGCCCCCGCGAGGCGCTCGCCGACGAGGCCGGGCCCGGCCTCGCCCTCGTGCTCCACGACGAGGACGGCGGGCGCGGCGCCCAGGGCGTCCGGGGTGTCCGCCGTCGTTCTTACTGTCCCGGCTGTCCCGGCTGTCCCGGCTGTCCCGGCTGTGACAGTCGTGTGGGCTGTCGCAGTCGCCTCAGTCGCCTCAGTCGCCTCGATCGCCTCGGTCGTCATCGTCGTGCCCCTCCGTCGTCGTCACCCGGAACGCCTCGTCCGTTCGACCTCCCCGAGGATCTCCGATGAACCTCCGCCGCGGGACCCCCCGGAGCCGTCCCGCGCGGATGAGTAGCCCGCCGAACGCGCCTGAGTACGTCGACCGATACGCCGAGCGCCGCCCGCTGGTGGACTGGGGTCATGACTTCCGACGCCCGGCGCACCCGCTCCCTCCAGCACGTCACCGCCACCGGCACGGCCCTCGCGGTGGCCCTCGGCCCGCTGGTGATCGGTGCGCTGCTCGCCCGGTCGGTGGGAGGGGACCCGATGGTCTCCGTCAACGCCCTGATCGCGGGCGGCGGTCAGCGGGCCCGGATCTCCCGGGCGCAGCTCCGGTCGGGCGCGCGGATCGGCGCCCGGCGGCGGCCCCGGCTCCGCCGGGTGGCGTCCGGTCCGGGGACGCGGGGCGCGGCGGGACGGCGCCGACCTCTCCGAAGGGCTCCCGGAGCAACGGCGGATGAGCGATGATCCTCGCTGACGATACTCGGCAGTAGCAGGCCGGGGTCATGGCGAAAGGGCACACCGAATGGCGAGGCGGCACCCCGTGGGGGACGACCACACGAGCGACGCCGGGGACGGTGGCGCGGGCCCGGCCGGCGGGGGTGAACCCGGCATCGGCCGGCGTCGGTTCCTCGGGTACGTGCTGGCCGCGCCCACCCTCACCGTGGCGGCCCAGATCGGCGTCGAGGCGCTCGTGCCGCGCCAGGCGCAGGCCGCGGCTCCCGCGCTCGTGCCGTCGCTGCCGGGACCGGCCGAACTCCTCGACCTGAACGAGCTGCTGACGCTCGCGGCGCTGCCCACCAGCAACCTCATCACGATCCGGATCGACGCGGACGGCACGGCCCACTTCGCCCTGCCCCGGGCCGAGGTCGGCCAGGGCGTCACCACCTCCAGCGCCATGATCGTCGCCGAGGAGCTCGACCTGCCGCTGGACAAGGTGAAGGTCACCCTGGCCGACGCGCGGCCCGAACTGCTCTTCAACCAGCTGACCGGCGGCTCCAACACGACCTACTCCACCTACACCCCGATCCGGGTCGCCGCCGCGGTCGCGCGCGGCCGCCTCCTGCACGCCGCCTCGCTCGTCCTCGGCGAGGCCGTCTCCACCCTCACCACGAAGGCGGGCGCCGTCCTCTCCCCGGCGGGCGCGCTGCTCGGCTACGGCGACCTCGCCGCGAAGGCGGCCTCCGTCACCGACTCCGCGGTGGAGGTCACCCTCAAGGACCCGGCCCGCTTCCGTGTCGTCGGCACCGGTCAGCGGCGGGTGGACGCGCTCGAAGCGGTCACCGGGCGCAAGAAGTTCGCGATGGACCTCCAGGTCCCGGACGCCCTGCCCACCATGGTGTGCCGCCCGCCCACCATCAACGGCACGGTCCGCTCGGTGGCCAACCTCGCCGAGGTCCGGGCGATGCCCGGGGTCACCGACGTCGTCGCCGTCTCCACCGGCGTGGCCGTCCGCGCCCGCACCTTCGGCCAGTGCGTCGACGCCGTACGGGCGCTGAGCGTCGCCTGGGGACCCGGTACCGCCGAGGGCGCGTCCGACGCCACCGTCCTGGAGAAGCTGCGCCGGGCCGAACTGCCGCTGGTCGTCCCGGCCCTGCCGCTCCTGACGAAGGCGGTCGACGCCCGCTTCACCTTCCACTTCGCCAGCAACGCGGCTCTGGAGACCAACTGCGCCATCGCGGACGTCCGCGCGGACTCCGCGGAGATCTGGGCCTCGCTGAAGGCGCCGATCGTCGCCCAGGAGCAGATCGCCCTCAAGCTGGGCCTGCCGCCCACCGCCGTCCGCGTCCACGTCACCGAGGGCGGCGGCTCCTTCGGCCGCAAGCTGTTCTCCGACGCGGCCCAGGAGGCCGCCGAGATCTCCAAGGCCCTCGGCAAGCCCGTGAAGCTGATGTGGCACCGCACGGACGACTTCCGGCAGGGGCGTACGCACCCGATGTCCACGTCCCGGGTGCGGGCCACGTACGCGCTCGGCGAGGTCCTCACGTACGAGCAGCGGCACACGTCCGTCGCCACCGACTTCGGGCACGGCATCGGCGAGGTCCTGACGGCGGAGGCGGCCCGGCTGCCGGTTGCCGACGCCGCCTTCTCCCAGACGATGTTCCAGCTCACCCAGATCAGCCCCTACCACCTCGGCGTCACCACCCAGCTGCTCGCCGAGACGGACAAGGGCTTCAACACCGGCTCGATGCGCAACATCTACTCGCCCAACGTCCGCTGCGCGCAGGAACTCGTCATGGACGAACTGGCGAAGCGGATGGGCCAGGACGGGTACGCGCTGCGGCGCCGGCTCGTCAAGGACGCACGGGCCCGTGCCGTCCTGGACAAGGTCGCCGAGGTGGGGGAGTGGGGCCGGTCCATGCCGGCCGGGACGGCCCAGGGCATCGCCGTCCACACCGAGTACCACTCGGCCGTCGCGATCCTCGCCGAGATCGACTGCCGGCCGGAGACCGCCGGCCGCAAGGTCCCCAACGCGTACACCGGGCCGCGGGTGACCAAGGTGGTCTGCGCGGTCGACGTCGGCCTGGCGGTCAACCCGCGCGGACTCGAGGCCCAGATGATGGGCGGGATCGCCGACGGCATCGCGATCACCCTGACGTCCGGCCTCCACCTGCGTGACGGGCACTTCCTCGAAGGCAGCTGGGACCAGTACTTCTACACCCGGCAGTGGAACACCCCGCCCGAGCTGGAGATCATCGTCATGCCGCCGACCGGCGACAAGCCGGGCGGCGCGGGCGAGCTGGCCGTCGCCGGCGCGATGGCCGCCGTCGCCTGCGCGTACGGCCGGGCGACCGGCACGATGCCGACGGTCTTCCCGGTCAACCACGCGGAGCCGCTCGCGTTCACCCCCCTGCCGACCGTTCCGCCCGTCCCGGCCTCGCCCACCGACGGCCGCGACCGCACCATCTGAGAGCTGGAGTCCCCGTGCCGCAGCACACCTTCATCCTGAACGGCAAGGCCGTCACCGCCGACGTCGAAGGCGACGTCCGGCTCCTGTGGGTCCTCCGTGACGTCCTCGGCGTCACCGGCCCCAAGTACGGCTGCGGGGTCGGCGTCTGCCGGGCCTGTACGAGCCACCTCAACGGCAAGGCGTTCACGCCGTGCGCCGTGCGCGTCGACGACGTGGCCCCGACCGACGAGGTCACCACCATCGAGGGCCTCCCCGACACCGTCGGCAGCGAGCTCCACCCCATGCAGGAGGCCTGGCTCGACCTGGACGTCGCCCAGTGCGGCTACTGCCAGCCGGGCCAGATCATGACCGCGGTGGCGACCGTCCGCAAGGCGCGCGAGGCCGGCCGGGAGATCACCGAGGCCGACCTCGACGCCATCCGGAACATCTGCCGGTGCGGCACCTACCACCGCATCCGGCAGGCCGTCCTGGAGGGCGCTCAGCGGATGACCTGACCGGTAGTTCGTGCCACGAAGGCATTCTGTTCGTGCCACGAAGGTATTCTGTTCGCATGGCGAAGGACGATGGCGGGACGATGAGCGTGGTGACCGCCCTGGTGCGCGGCGCCTTCCTGGTGAACGCGGTCTACGCGGACGCGGGCCGGGAGTACGGGCTGACGCCGCAGCAGGGCCAGTTGCTCTGCGTGCTGATGCCCGGCCCGTCCGGGATGGGCGAGCTCGGCACCAAGCTGGGGCTCGCCAAGTCCAGCCTGACGGGCCTGGTGGACCGCACCTCCCGCCTCGGCTTCGTCCACCGCGAGCCGGACCCGGAGGACCGCAGGGCCGTGCGGGTGGCGCTCACCGAGGAAGGGGAGCGGATCGCCCGGGACTTCTACACGGAGACCTGCCGCCGCGTCGAGGAGCTGCCCGCGGGGCTCGGGGCCCCCGAGCGCGCGCAGTTGGCCGCCCTGCTCGGCCGGGTCGTCCAGGACAACGAGGTGCCCGTCGTCTTCGTCGACCCCGCCTGAGCTTCCCGGGCGCCTCACGCGGGGCGGGCACACCCGTGCCGAAGAGTTCGGCGAAGCGGCCGGTGAACAGGTCGTTCCCCTTGTACTCGGCTTGTACTCGGCGACCGGTCCGAAGGGGGCTCGGCTACGGCGATCCCGCCGTCAGCTTCTCCCGCACCGCGTCCAGGTACTCGGCCACCGCGTCCCTGTTCCGGGTCAGGCAGCGGATCCGGTCGGTCATCCGGTCCCGCTCGTCCTCCAGCGTCGCCAGCATCTCCGGGGTCGCGTCGGGGAAGTGGATGGTCCTCGGCTTGTTCAGGCAGGGCAGGATCTGCTTGATGATCCGGGTCGGCAGGCCGGCGTCGAGCAGTCCCCGGATCTGCATCACCCGGTCGACGTTCGACAGGTCGTAGACGCGGTAGCCGTTCGGCAGCCGGTCCGCGACGATGAGGCCCTGCTCCTCGTAGTAGCGCAGGAGTCTGCGCGGTGTTCCGGTCCGCTCGGACAGCTCGCCGATCCGCATGGGAAGCCCCCTCCGGGCAATCGCTTGACCCTCACACCGATGTGAGGGTTCGAGCATACGGAGCATGAGCCACGACACGACAGCGGCGGCCGGTCCGGCGACCCGCGCGCCCGCACACGACGAACACCGCCCGACCTCCGCCCGGTTGCCGCTCCCCGCCCTGCTCGCCCTCGCCACCGCCGTCTTCGTCACCAGCCTCACCGAGACGCTCCCCGCCGGCCTCCTGCCCGCCATGAGCGCCGGACTCGGCGTCGGCGAGGCCGCGGCGGGCCAGTCGGTCACCGTCTACGCCCTCGGCACGGCCCTCACCGCCATCCCGCTCGCCGCCCGGACCGCCGGATGGCGCCGCAAGCGCCTGCTCCTCACCTCGGTCGCCGGCTTCGCCGCCGCCAACACGGTCACCGCCGCCTCCTCCTCGTACGCGCTCACCCTGGGCGCCCGGTTCCTCGCCGGCGTCGCCGCGGGCGTCGCCTGGGCCCTGCTCGCCGGATACGCCCGCCGGATCGCGCCCGCACACCTCCAGGGCCGCGCGGTCGCCGTCGCGATGACCGGGATCCCGCTCGCGCTCTCCCTCGGCGTGCCGGCCGGCACCTTCCTCGGCGAGGCCGTCGGCTGGCGGACCGCCTTCACCGCGATGACCGTGATCGCCGCCGGGCTCCTCGGCTGGATCGCCCTCGCCGTCCCCGACCTGCCCGGCGAACCGCGCGGAGCCCGAGCCCCCGCCGCGCGGACCCTCAAGGTCCCCGGCGTCCTCCCCGTCCTCGCCGTCACCTTCGTCCTCGTCCTCGCCCACACCGTGCTCTACACCTACGTCGCCGCCTACCTCGGCCACATCGGCCTCGGCGGCTCCACCGGACTGGTCCTGCTCGTCTTCGGCGCCGCCTCGCTCGCCGGCATCGGGGTGACCGGCCGTCACATCGACCGCAGGCTCCGGGCCCTGACCCTCGCCGGCACGCTCCTCGTCGCCGTCGCGGCCGCCGCCCTCGCCGTACCGGCCGGGAGCACCGCCCTGGTCCTCGTCGCCGCCGCCCTGTGGGGGCTCGGCTGGGGCGGGGCGCCGACCCTGCTGCAGACGGCCGTCGCCGAAGCGGGCGGGGACGCCGCCGACACCGCCCAGACGATGCTGGTCAGCCTCTGGAACGCGGCCATGGCGGCCGGCGGCCTCGCGGGCGGCCTCCTCCTCGACCTGCTCGGCGCCGGCGCCCTGCCCTGGAGCGTGCTCCTCCTGCTCGTGCCCGTGGTCGCCGTGGTCGCCGGCGCCCGGGCCCACGGCTTCCCCGCCCGGCGCCGTCCCGCCTGACCGGCGGCCCCGCCCGAGCACGCCGGCGGAAAGGGCGCAGGCCCCCACCGTGGACGGTGGGGGCCTGCGCCGCGTACGGGACCGGTCAGACGGCCGGCGGGACGCGGGGCGGACGACCGGTGCCGCGCGTCAGCACGTATCCGCCGATGCCGGCCAGCGCGGCGAGGACGCCGCCCGCGGCCGTCCAGAGCCAGCGGTCGGACCACCAGCCGGAGGACCAGCCGTCCTCCGGGGCCGCGGCCTCGACGGCGGTGCGCCGGCCCGCCTCCTCGTCCGCCTCCGCCTGGTCGGCGGTGGTCGCCCCGGGCACGAGCGGCGCGCCGAGCGAACCGTCGCTCGCGTAGGCGCCGCCCTTGTCGAGCGTGTCGACGCCGATCCGCGCCGTGAACGGCTGCCCGAGGTCCTCCTCCGGCAGCCCGGTGACGGTCAGCCGGACGTAGTAGCTGCCCGGCAGCGGGTCGTTCGCCCACGCGTCGGCCGACGCGCGCACCGGCCGCAGCACACAGGCCAGCTCGGCGGTCGCGGCCTCCGGCGCCGCCGCACGGGACTGCATCCCGTACATGCACGGCTGCCGCCGCCGCAGCCCGTCGTACACGTCGATCCGCCAGGTGGCGGCCCCGTGCCGCAGGGCCGCTTCGGGCAGGGTCACCGTCGCCCGGACGGTGGACCGCTGCCCGGTGTCCGCCGGGAACACCCAGTACAGGTAGTCACCCGTCGCGGCCTGCGCGGTGGCCTGCTGCCCCGGGAGGAACCGGGCGGCGGTGCGGAACGTGGTCCCGGCCTCCGTCGGCCCCGCCCCCGAGCCCGCGCTCGCGCTCGGATCCGGCGTGGCGGAAGGGGAGTCGGCCAGGGCGGCGGGACCCGCGAGACCGAGCAGGGCGGCGCCCGCGAGCGCGGCCGTGGCGAGCATGCGTACGGTACGCATCAGTGGGTCCTCCAGACAGCGACGCGCCAGCGGGACAGCCAACCCCAGACCAGACCGGCCAGGAACCCGACGAGCACCAGCGCGCCGAGCAGCCACCAGCCGCGACCGAGACCGAACGAGGCCACGTCCGACGCGGTCGACGGACCGTCGACGACGTCCACCGTCAGTTCGATGGGCATGCCCGGCGTGGTCTTCACCGACGGCGGAGCGGAGAAGGAGTTGCTGACCTGGAGGCAGACGGTCTCGGCCGCCGGCTTGGCGTCCCCGGGGCCGTCGTCGAGGTCCGGCTTCGGGTAGCGCAGACCGGTCGAGACGACGTCCGTCCGCCCGTCGCCCGCCTCGGAGCCGCGGACGATCTCGCGACCGTGGAGGGTGACGGCCCGCAGCAGCACGCCGTAGTCGTTGTTGACCGCCCGGTCGGCGGACACGCTGACGGAGGCGCGCAGCTCCTGGCCGGGCAGCAGGTCCACCCGGTACCAGCGGTGCTCGCCGAAGGACTCGCGGTCCGTGTACAGGCCGGGCTTGAGCTGCGGGGCCTTGTCGCACCGCCCCGCGCCCTGCGTGGCCACCGGGGTGACGACCGGGTCGGCCGCGCGGTCCACCAGCTGGCGGACGCGGCGGGAGAGGTCCTCGGTGCGGTGGATGGAGGTGTACGTGCCTCCGGTCGCCTCCGCGATGCAGGTGAGCTGCTGCCGGGTCTTGGCGTCCGGCACCAGGCCCAGGGTGTCGATGACGAGGTGGATGCCCTTCGCCGCGATCTCCCGCGCCACCTGGCAGGGGTCGAGCGGGGCGCAGGTGTCCTCGCCGTCGGTGATGAGCACGATCCGCTTGGTCGCCCCGTCGTCGCCGAGGTCGTCGGCCGCGCCGAGCAGCGCGGGGCCTATCGGCGTCCAGCCCGTCGGGGCCAGGGTGGCCACCGCGGTCTTGGCCTCGGTCCGGTCGAGCGGCCCGACCGGGTACAGCTGCCGGGTGTCCTTGCAGCCCCGCTTGCGGTCCTGGCCCGGGTAGTCGGCGCCGAGGGTGCGGATGCCGAGCCTGACCTCCTCGGGGACCGCGTCGAGGACCTCGTTGAAGGCCTGCTTGGCCGCGGCCATGCGCGACTGGCCGTCGATGTCCTTGGCCCGCATCGAGCCGCTGACGTCGAGGACCAGCTCGACCTTGGGTGATTCCTTCGCCGGCTCGTCGGCGGCCGCGCCCGTCGGCAGGAGCGCGACGCTCAGGGCGGCGAGCAGCGCGCAGGCCCCGGTCGCCAACCGTTTTCTCGTGATCATCGCCGGATCGTATTGATGATTCTCCGACAAACCCAAATCACGTCTGGCTGTTGAGGAACCCGATCAGGCAGGCGCCCCACCAACCGGCCTGGCTGACGGTCGCCGCCAGGCCCGAGCGGACGAGCAGCCGCCGGGGAACGGCGGTGCTGCGGTGGGCTTCCAGGAGCTGGCCGAGCCGGTGCGCCCAGAGGCCGTTGACGGTGACGGCGACGACGAGCCCCAGCTTGACCAGGGTCAGCGGGGAGTGGAGGTCGGGGCGGAGGAAGAGCCCGGAGACGACGAGTCCGCCCAGACCTGCCCAGATCGGGGTCTGCAGGGCGACGGCGGTGTCGAGGACGCCGGCGAGCGGCCGCTTGCCCGTCAGCCACAGGACGGCGAACCAGTCGACGGCCAGGACCGAGCCGAGCCCGACGACGAGGAACGCCACGTGCAGGAATCGCGCCACGGTCAGCAGGGAGGCGTCCACGTGGACGTGTCCCGAGCTCCAGCAGGCCGCCGCTATCCCGGCGGTGGCGGCGAGCCCGAGGGCGGTGAGGAGCCAGGAAGGGGTGAGCTCCTGCGCGGTTCTGGACATGCAGTGATCTTTCGGACGTCAGGACGACATTTCTTAGGTAAGGCGAAGCTAAGTGTCGTCCGTGTGCACGTCAAGCCGGTGTGTTCCACGTCCCAATCGGCGAACCGGCCCGTCCGCCCGGTCCGGCTGCCCCGTCCGCCGGCCGGTCAGCAACGCCTCCTGAACGCCCACGTGCCGGACCTCCAGGCCCTCGCGGTCGACGGGAGGTTCGGCCCCGTCACGGAGCAGCACGTCCGCAAGTTCCAAACCCGCCTCGCCATCACCGTCGACGGCATCGTCGGCCCTCAGACGGGGGGGCGCACTCACGCGCTGAGCGAGCCTCTCGCCCAGACCCGGGGAGGGGGCCGCCTCACTCGTGGACGACGACGGCCTCCAAGGCCCAGGGCGAAGAACGTCCAGCCGTCGACCTCGGGGGAGTCCCTTTCCGCTGAGGCGGGAGGCGCTGGAGAGCGGACACGTCGGCGGTCGACATGTCTGCTACGTCCTCGACGAGTGAACCCAATGAGTTTCTGATCAACAGGACAAGCTGCGCGGTGTCCGGGCCGGAGCGACGCCTTGAAGATCTGGACGTCGGACGCACCCTCACCCTGCTCGCAGAGCGCCTTGTACGTCTCTGGCGCCGGTTGGCCACGGCCCCGGCCCCGCGCTGACTCGCTCGACCCGGCATGGAATCTCACCCACGCATTCGCATTCATTGACCGATCCACTTTGGATCGCATCCATCATTGAATCGTGCGCGAAATGCGCAATCCTGCCGACTTGCGATCAGGATTGCGGAGTGCTGCCCTGGAATGGGCAGGGGTAAAGGCGAAATGATCCGGCCCGAATGAGTGGCGTTCAGCCGAAGTAGGGGGAGCAGCGCGTCGTGTGACGACGGGATTCCCCGCGCTGTGACCCGCTATCGGAGGTTCACGATGACACAGGTCTCTTCTGCCCGCATTCCACTGCGCCAGATCATGGCCGTGCTCTTGACGGCCGCCCTGACGCTCTCCCTCTCGGTGGTGCTCACCGTCACCTCGACGAAAGAAGCAGCCGCCTCGTGCTCCGCCAGCCGGTTCAACGGAACGTGGCGCTCGTCCGACGCGAGGCTGAAGCGTATCGACGTATGGCAGGGAGAGGACTGCCACCTGTACGCCAGAGCCTGGTCCGTCTGCGAGAACGACTCGTCGCATATCTGCAGCTGGGGAAACAGGAGAATGGGAGACAGCCCCGAGCCGAACTTCCAGTTCGTCGGATACAACTGGAGCAACGCCGATGAGGTGCTGCACCTGCGGATGAAGGACAGGTCTCACCTCTCGGTGTGGGACAGCACCGACTACCACAACGGTAAGAAGGTCAGCTTCACGGTCGCGATGTACAAGAGCCGTTGAGCCCGCGAAGGGCAGCGACTCTGCCCGCGCCGCTACTGGACGAGACCCCCTACCAAGACAGGTGGGGGGCCTCGCCGCTCGTCCCCCGCCACGGCGCCACCGTCTCCGAAATGCCCCACGGCGGCGTCGACCGCTCCGGCTACGGCAGCGACCGCTCCCTGACGGGGCTTCTGAACCACACCCACCCGAAGCACGTCATGCCGTGACGCCGGCGCCCGTCCCGGCCGACGGACGGCGACTGGTCCGGGCAGGGGCACAACCGTCACCGTCCGAGAGAGCTCGCCGACCGTAGTGGTCGACGCCCTCATCCCGATGTGGACCGGCGAGTCCGTAGGAGGTTCTGCCGCCTGAGGACGAGTCGTCGCCATCGGCTGCGGGTGGTCTGTTCGTCGTCGAGCCAGCGAGGCGGGGCGTGGTCTTCGGGGAGGGGGAGGTCGGCCATGAAGTGGACGATGTCGATGGCGTAGGCGTGCATGCCGCCGCGGGTCTGTTCGCGGAGCCGCCCGAGGGTGTCGCTGAGGGCTTGGTCGTCGTCGAGGACGGCCTGGTGGAAAGCGGCGGCGATCTCGAGGGTGGGCAGTTTCGAGATCAGGCCTGCGATGTCGAGTTCCGCGCGCAGGGTGCGGACGCGGTCGTCGACGGTGTCGTGGCCGGCGTCGCGGACCAGTGCGGCGATCTCGGTGTTGATGGTGGTGGCGCGGAGGTCGAGTCCGGTCAGGAGGTGGTAGGCCAGGTCGAGTTCGTCGTCGGCCAGGTGGGGGTCGGTGAAGGCGATGGCCAGGGCGCGTTTGGCCTGGTTGTGGGCTGCTTCGCCGCGGACGGCGTGTTCTTCGGCCTCGGTGCGTCCGGCGAGGTAGGCGGCGGCGGCGCGTTCCGGCTCGCCCTGGAGCCAGTACAGGCCGCCGAGGACGCGCTGGTGGCGGCCCTCCCATCCGAGCTGCTGGGCTGCGGTGTGGGCGGTGGGGAAGTCGCCGGCAAGGTGGGCGGCCTTTGCGAGGCCGCGGCGGGCGGCGGCAGCCAGGCGGCCGCCGTGGTCGGCGACGTGCTGGTAGTCGCGGCGCGAGGCCTCCGGGTGTCCGATGTCTCGCCGGGCTTTCGCCCGGTAGTACACGGCCATCACGGTCAGGTCGTCGCCCAGCAGGCCCGAGTCGACGAGGCGGGTGAGCTTGTCGACGGTGTGCCCGCGGTGTTCGCGCTGGCGGCGGGCGAGCGTGGAGAGCATGTCGACGACCACGTCCGCCGGCGTGGCCGCGCCCACGCCCTCGGAGTGCTCGGGGCCTTCGGGTCCGGTGGTGATCGGGGCGGACAGGGTGATGGGCTCCCACACGGAGTCGCCGACGTAGGCGAAGGCGGCGTCGGTGAGCCAGCCGGGGGAGAGGCGGAAGTCGCGGGCGAGCGCGAGGCCTTGGCGCAGGCATCCCACCAGCAGCAGCCGGTCGCGTGTGTCGGTGTGCCACTGCTCGCCGAGCGCGGCGAACGCGCGCTCGGCGGCGTGCTGCCAGTCGGTGGGGCTCCACCGGTCGTCGGTGGGGTCGTCGGCGGTGCGCAGGGTGGAACGGATCAGCGCGTGGAGGTGGTAGGGCCACAGGCCGAAGGGGTGGTGGCGGATGAAGGGGCGTTCGGTCAGGCGCAGGGCGGCGGCCTCGTGGGCGAGGCCGGAGGCCTTGGTCGCGAGCGGGATGTCGAAGGAGTCGAAGAGGGTGGCCGAGCGCAGGACGTGCCTCTCGTCAGGGGTGAGGTCCTGCAGGGTGCGGGAGATCAGCGCGGGGAAGTCGGCGTCGAAGTCCGCGGGGGTGGGCGTCCGTCCGGTGCGGTGCAGCTGCAGGACACGCATCACCGAGAGGTCGAGGTAGAGCGGCAGCCCGTGCGAGCGGTCGCTGATCACGTGACGCAGGGCGGCGTCGATGAGAGGCCGGCTGTTACGGGTGAGGCGGCGGGCGAGGTAGCCGTCGCAGTCTTCGGGACTGAAGTCGCCGATGAGGACTTGGCGCTCGGGCACCCGGGGCGAGCCGGCGGTGCGCGGGGCGGGCACCCAGGTGGCGGGATCGGCGAGGTCCGGCCAGGCGGCCGGACCGGTGTAGTCGAGCTGGCCGGCGAGCGCGTCCTCGGCCCATTCGAGACGGGAGCGACCGGTCAGGACGAACAGGGCGTTGGGCATCAGCCACACGACGCGCTGCAGAAGCCGCTCCATCTCGCGGCGGGTGCGGTCGCCGGTGTCCTCGAACGTGTCGAACAGGACCACCGGTACGACGCGTTCGCCCGGCAGCCGGGCGATCTCCCAGGCGAGCAGGTGCGGGTAGTAGGAGAGCGCTTCGAGGTCGGGTTCGGCCTCCAGCAGGTCGGCGAGCCTTCGGCAACCGGACAGCGCGCGCACGGTCTGGCGTCGCTCGCGCAGTGCGCTCACGAGTGAGCCGACGACGTCGCCGACGACCGTGCCGATCGTGCCGGGCAGCAGCAGCGCCTGGGCGACGTCGGCGAGCGCGGACTTCATCTGCTGCGGCAGTGCCTGCCCGAACGCGCGGGCCAGGCCGCCACGGTTCAGGTACTCCTCGAGCGGCTCGCCCGGGTGGACGGTCTCCCAGTAGCGGCGCAGGGCGATGTCGAAGGCGGGCAGGGGCCGCCCGATCCGGGTGAGGGCCAGGCGCAGGGTGAGGACGATCTGCTCGAAGTCCATGCCGGCCGAGCGGGCCAGGTCGATGCGAACGGGCACGACCCGGACGCCGGGCCGGGCGGCCTCCGGCCAGTGCGCGGGCCGGCCGGAACCGGCGAGCACGGCCTCGATCTTCCGCGACAGCGTGGACTTCCCGATCCCGCCGACGCCGTGGAAATGCAGCACGTTGCGACGCGGCGCCTCCAGATCCTCGACATCGAACCCTGGCGCACTCACCTGCTGCAGGTGCTCGGTGAGCGCGGCAATGACGTGAGCCCACTGCGCCTGGCGGTTGGTGAACGCCTCGTCAGTACTCAACTCCTGGTCGTTCGACCCGAACAGCATCCGCAGATCCCGCGTCACACCCGCCCCCAAAGGTGATCACTGCCGGGCGCAACCTGTGCGCCGGCGCCGGCCGAGGGCCTTCTTCCGGTAGCCCACCCGACCGGTGGGCATTGTCTCAGCCGGGAACGGTGACGGCCAACACCCGCCGTCTTCCAGTGGGCGAACCGCTGCACCACACAGGAGAGGGCGCTCCACCCTCGGCAGTCGGTCCGTCTCCGCGACAAGACGGAGATCGGGGAGGACATCGGGGAGGACATCGGCGTCCCGCGTGTGTGGGACCTCATCGCCTGGATGCATGTGTGGCTTCCCCGGAAGAACGAGCGGCCGGCCCACGTAGGTCCGTCCTGCGACCCGAAGGACGGGTGGATATCCTGGAATGGAAGGAATTCACCATCTTCTCGGACATGTGCAGGAGCAAGGACATGGACCTGCTGCCGGTCGAGATCAAGGTCAACGTCGAGGGTGACGTGCCGAGCGCGCTGACGACTCTCGACGGCTCCCACGGCGCACTGATGATGCGTCGGATCTGGTTCGCCGAGGACCGCGACGGAGTGGCCGAGGGGCGGGTGCGGCTTCTGGAGGGCGGCGTGATCGTGCGCTTCAGGACAGGCGGGGGACCGGACGACCTGGTCGTCAAGTTGCGCCCCACCACCCCGGAGAAGCTGGTCGGCCGGTTCTCCGACGCGTTCGAGGTGGAGCCTGTCACGTACAAGATCGAGGAGGACTGGTCGAGGAACACCCGTGTGCTGGCAGCCTCTCTGACGCACGTTCATCCACCCGGGACGCTCGCGGCCGCGGTGGGAGACGGCGGCGACCCCGCCGCGCCGATCGACGCCGTGCAGGACCAGTTCCTGCACGCCTGCGCGCCCACCGTCCACATCGACGGGCTCGTCGCGCTGGGCCCGATCGTCTCGATGAAGATCGACGACGTCCCGCTGGACGATCTGGAGGTCGACCTGGAGGTGTGGTCGGCCGCCGGCATGGAGTTCCTGGAGGTGTCGACCCGGGTCAAGCCCAAGCACGGGGACGACGCCGAGGAGTTCAAGGAACGGGCCGAGCGCAAGCTGCGCAAGCTCGAGGAGGCGGTGCTGGACCGGGGAGTGACGCTGTCCGGACACCCTGACAGCAAGACCAGCCGCGTTCTCACCGCCCTGGCCCAGGCGGCACGTGTCTGAGACGGTCATCTGAGACGGCGACCATGACGGTCATATGAGACGGCGACCATCTGCGACGAGCATTTCGGCGGCTCGGTGACCCGTGTGCGACTGAGCGCCGCACCACGGTCCCGGGGTGGCGGTACGGGACGCCACGGTCACCGCCCCGGGCGGGGAGCCCGGCTGCGACGGTACGGCCGATGCCGTGGGCGTCGCGCGGACCGACGGCCGTCCGGGCACATGCTCAGGACGACCCGCGGGCGATCCGCAGCTCCGTCAGGAGCGCCTCGCCCGGGCCGAGGTCCGTCCAGGTGCCGTGGCAGGTCAGGACGGCGAGCGCGCAGGTCGGGAACTTGGTCCGTACACGGTCCAGGGCCGTCCCGACCGAACCGCCCGCGAGCAGCGTGATCAGGTCCTCCAAGCCCGGGTTGTGCCCGACGATCAGCAGGGTGCCGACCTCGTCGGGCACGTCGTGGAGGACGTCGAGGAGGTCCTGTTCGTCCGCCCCGTACAGCCGCGGATCATGACGGGTCGCGACAGGGCGCTCCAGTTCCGCGGCGGCCAGCTCCCACGTCTCGCGGGCCCGCCGGGCCGGGGAGCACAGCACCAGATCGGGCAGCCCGCCGGTCTCCGCCAGGAAGCGCCCGGCCGCCGGGGCGTCGCGCAGGCCGCGCGGGCCGAGAGGGCGGTCCCGGTCGGGTACGCCCTCGGGCCAGGCGCTCTTGGCGTGTCTCAGGACGAACAGCCGGTGTGACCCGGCGTCGCCGGACCCGGTGGACGCGGGAGTCCCGGCGGGATCGGGGTTCTCGGTGGACGGTGGCACGTTCCTGAGCGTAGGGGGTGGGGCCGCTGTCGGCCATGGACGCTGGTGCGAGAGGTACTGCTCCGGCTGGAAGAGCTGCTCTTCCTGGCGGATCCGGGGATCAGGGTGGCGTCGGTGCAGGACGACGGCGAGGCGATCCGCGCCCGATGTCCGGCGCTTCACATGCCCGGACGTCTCCTGCGGGCGTCGGCCATCCGGCCGTTCACCGTGTCGATCGCCTCGCGAACCTCCCGGGGAGGTCGGTCACCGTCGATCAGCTCCTCCGCCGGATCCTTCTTGCGCTTGTTCCGTACGTGTCAGTCCTCCGCGGCCAGGCGCCGTACCTCGGCCAGCGCCTCGTTCACCGCTGCCGGGATGTCCGTCACCGGGAAGCGCGCGTGCCGCACCGTGCCGTCACGGTCGATGACCAGCACGGTCCGTTTCAGTCGCAGCAGTTGTCCGGCGCGAAAGGTGGGCAGGCGCAGGGCGGCGGCGAGGCGGAGGTCGACGTCGGAGAGGAGGGTGAAGGGGATGTCCTCATGGCTCGCGAACACGCGCTGTTCGTCGGGGCGTTGGGTGCTGACGCCGTGCACCTCCGCGCCCGCGGCGCGGAAGTCCTCGTAGGCGTCCCGGAAGAGCCGGTTCTCCAGCGTGCAGCCGACGGTGCCGGGGATGTGTGACCAGCCCTCCGGTAGGGGGCTGGGGCTCCCGGTCGCCGGATAGCAGAACAGGACGGTGGCCACGCCGTCGGCCACCGGGTCGACCGGCGCGCCGTCCCGGTGACCGGGCAGCCGCAGGCGCGGCAGTCGCCGGCCCGTCAGGTCCGCGACGCGCCGTGCCTCCGCGCTCGTCTCGTCGGCGGTGCCGCTGAGAGAGCCGTCGCCGAGGAGCCAGCGGTCGGCCCAGTCCTGCATCGACAGCAGGACCGGCAGCAGCCCCCGGCCGCTCTCGGTCAGCCGGTACTCGTGCCGCGTCGGCCGCTCCTGGTACGGGACCTTCTCCAGCACCCCCGTCTCCACCAGGTGCGCCAGGCGCTCGGTGAGCACCTTCCGGGAGATGCCCAGCTCCTCCTGGAGCGCGTCGAACTTGTGGTGCCCTCGGGCGGTCTCCCGGATCAGGAGCAGGCTCCACCAGTCGCCGACCACCGCCGCGGCCTGCGCGATCGCGCAGGTGGCGTCCCGCTCGGGAACCGACCTCATCGCTACGTCTCCACTTCTGCGCGCACGGCTGCCGTTCGTCGGGACCATCTTGCGCCATGGGGTCGGTTCCGGATAGAAACTCACCTGGAACGAGTGAGTTCCCAAAAGAGACTAACAAGACCCGGGGGTGGGCGCCGCATGAGCGGAACACAGGCGATCCAGGAGCACGACCGACGCGACGACGAACGGGAGACCTCATCGCCGGGCGTCTTCTGGCGCTTCTGGGCCGCCGCCACGGTCAGCGGCGCGGGCACCGCCGTCACGGCCCTCGCCCTGCCGCTCGTCGCCCTCACCGTTCTGGACGCCACCGCTTTCCAGGTCGCCCTGCTCGCCGCCGCCGGGCAGGTCTCCTGGTTGCTGCTCAGCCTCCCGGCGGGCGTCCTCGCGCAGCGCGTGCCGCTGCGCCGACTCCAGGTCACGCTCGACCTCGTACGGTTCGCGGCGCTCGGATCGCTGCCGCTCGCCTGGTGGATCGGCACGCTCACGTATCCGCACCTGCTGTGCGCGGCGCTCGTCACCGGCTCGGCGACCGTGCTGTTCGACATCGGCAACTCGACCTTCCTGCCCGCCGTCGTCCCGGCCCGACAGCTGGCCGCCCGCAACAGCGTCATGTCGGGCACGCACGCCGTCACCGACACCGGCGGCCCCTCCCTCGGCGGCGTCCTGATCGGCGCGACGGGCCCGGTCGGCGCGCTCGTCGTGGACGCCGCCAGCTACCTGGCCTCCGCCGTGCTCCTGCGCACCCTCCCCGAGAGCCGCCCCGCGCCCCGCACCGGCGAGAGCGCGCTGCGGCTGATGCGCGCGGGCTGGCGGTACGTCACCAAGCACCCGGTCATGCGCCCCTGCATGATCTGGGCGACCGCCGCCAACTTCCTCAACGCGGCCCTCGTCGCCCTCACCCCCCTCTACCTGGTCCGCGCAGCCGGCCTCGACTCCGTACAGCTCGGTCTCGTCCTCGCCATGGACGGGGTCGGCGCGCTCGCCGGCGCCGCCGTCGCGGTCCGCGTGACCACGCGCCTCGGCACCGCGCGGGGCGTCATCGTGGCCGATCTGGCCGGCGGCGCGCTGCTCCTGCTCGCCCCGCTGACCACGTCGGCGGGGGACGCGTACTGGTTCGCCCTGGGCAACGCCGGCTTCGCCTTCGGCACCGTCATCGGCTCGATCACCACCCGCACCTACCGGCAGACGCAGTCGCCCCCGGAACTGCTGTCCCGCGTGATGGCCACGGTCCGCTTCGTCTCCTGGGGCGCGCTGCCGCTCGGCGCGCTCACCGCCGGCCTCCTCGCCACCCACTTCGGCGCCCGTACCGCGCTCTGGACCGTCTGTGCCGCCGCCCTCCTGCCCCCGCTCTACCTCTTCTCCACCAAGGTGGGCCGCCACCGCGACCTCATCTGACGCCCCGGCGCCACGACACCGTCAGATCGGCTGACCACGTGGACGCGTTCCGGCGACGGCACACGATCTACACAGCCTGGATCGCGTGTTCGAAGGCGGGTGCTTGATAATGATCACGGCGCGGTTGGGGTGAAGCACGGCGGTGCGACACCCGGCAGGGGGCTGGAGCGCTGCTGGATCGAAGTACGGGGGATCGCATGGAATCGCTGGTTGCGTCAGGTGCTGTCGCGGTGCGTGAGGACAGGTTCGACTGGTTTTGTGAAACGGTGTCCACCGAAGTGATGCCCATCATGCTCAGTACCCGGCAGGCGGCCGACTTCCGGGCGGGCATCACCTACCTGGACCTCGGCGTGGTGCGGCTGTCCGCCGTGGCTTCCTCGCCGGTGCTCTCGCGCCGCACCTCGGCGCACGTCCGGCGTGGCGATCCCGAGCACTTGCAGCTGGCGCTCATCACTCAAGGTGGCTTGCGCATCTCCCAGCGACGCAATGAATCGGTCGTCGCGGGAGGATTCGTGCTGACCGACACCTCACGGCCGAGCGAGGGGGAGTGCACCGGCGAGCAGATCGAGTCGGTGGTCCTGCAGATTCCCCGTCAGGCCCTGGCGCTGCGATCGGATCGTCTGGACCGCCTCCTCGCGCAGAGCCTGGCCGCACGCGAGGGGTCCGGGGCGATCCTCGCCGACTTCCTGAAGACGCTGCTCTCGTACGGCCCGGGCTGTCGTCCGGAGCAGCTGAACGGGATGGGTTCCGTCGCTCTCGAACTGGCCACCGCGTTCCTCGCGGGGCAGCTCGGTGACCCTGGCGAGGCGCCTGCCGAGGCCCGTGCGCAGGAGGCACTGCAGCGGATCCACCGCTTCATCGAGAACAATCTCGGCGACCCCGGACTGACTCCCCAGATGATCGCCGACCGGCACAGCATGTCCCTGCGGCACCTGTACAACCTCTACGCCGACCAGCCTCTGACCATCGCGGCCCACATCCGCCGAAGCCGGCTGGAGCGTGCCCGTGCCGACCTCGCATGCGGAGAACTGAGCAGCCAGCCCGTTCAAGTGATCGCGGCTCGCTGGGGTTTCCCCAGCCCCACCGGTTTCAGTCGGGCATTCCGCGAGGTCTACGGGGTCACCCCTACCGAGCACCGCGCGTTCTCCCTGGGGGAGCAGCGGCACGCAGGGGACGGAGACCCTGCACGCCACGCACACCACCACGGACTGCGCGGGCCTGCATTCTCCGCTGGAGACGGCATCACCGTGTGAACGGAGCCACGGGGCGACAAACCGGCAAGGCCACCACCGTCGGGGCCGCTGCCCTGGCCGTCGCCGGGGTGTCGGGTTCTGCAGGTCAGTCGGTCGCCGGATTGAATGACCGCCCCGTTGTGCGGCCGCGCCGAGCGGGTGGGTGCGGGGGAGGCGCTGGGGCCCTCGGGCCCGGGCCGTCGGCCGCCGACTGCCGCACAGGTCTCGCGGTACTCGTCCGGCTCGAAGCCCAGCGGGTCGGACTTCCGTCGGGTCTGCCCGGCCCGAGATCCCCTGTGAATGCGGGTACGCACCGGGTGGAGAATCTCGTCGATCGATCTGCCGGTGGTGACGCTCCAGCTGCCACCCACCCGTTGAATCGGTCAGCCGGAAACGTTGCGCGGCGGCTTGAGGCTGCTGAACGTGGCCCCGGCGACCAGGACCGCGACGCCGGCCAGGAGGGCGGCCGTGCTGGCTGCCGGGTGCAGGACGACAGCCCACGGCTGCGCGATGCCGCCGCCGCTCTTCCATCCTCCGACGGCGAGGACCAGCGGCACAGCGGTGAGGACCGGGGCTGCGATCCGCGCGCCGGTGAGCGGGTTGAGGATGAGTGCCAGGCCGAGGTAGAAGGCGGTGTTCCGGCCGATCGACAGGGCCACCGGCTCGGCGCCCGCGAAGTGTCCGAGGACGGCCATGCCCAGGGCGAGGGTCGCGCAGCCGACGGCGAGGGAGGTGTCGAAGCGGTGGACCGCCCGCACGGCGACCGATTCGGTGGCGCCCCGGGCACGGCCGGTGAAGGCGAGCCATGTCACGGCGGGGACGACGGTGATCAGCGCCGCGAGAAGGAAGTGCCCGGCCCCGCCCACCATCGCGGGTACAGGGATGAGGCTCTGTCCGAATGCCAGGCCTGCGCCGGCCGTCACAGCGGTGACGGCGGCGAGGGTGGGCACGTCACGGGATGCGGCCCACCAGTTCACCGGCCTGCTCCTTCAGGGTTCAGGGTCGGCTTCTGGTCGCAGCCGGTGAGTGCGGCCCGGTTCGTGTCGTACCAGGCACGCTGGCGATCGGAGGGCAGCGTGAGGACCATCCCGGCGAGTCTGGCGTCGTCGGGGGAGACCCGGCCCGGGACCGGTGTCGGAGGGGCATGGGTGGCGATGCCGGTCAGCCATGCGGTGAGCGGTCCCCGTGCGGGGAACGCCGGGTACCTGTGACTGATGCGGGCGCACGTGGGGATGGGGGGCAGCAGGGTGTTGGCGAGGTTGACGGTGATGTCCTGCTCGCGTACCTGACCCCTGCCTCCGAAGCCGGCCTGTCCGGGCCGGAGGACGCGGTTCTGGGTGAGGGAGGACGGCACGGGAAGGCCGGCGTCCTTCAGGCGTCCGCCGTAGGTGCGGGTGGTCGCGGCGATCCGGGCGCGTCCCGGAGTCTCGGGCCACAGGCACACTTCCGGGACGCCGGCGCTGTCGCAGACCAAAGCGTCGGGGTTCCGGTCGAGGACCGGGTCGTAGTCCATGTGCACGACCAGGAAGCCCGAGGCCACGGACGCGGCGACCAGGACGGTCACGGGCTTCCAGAGGCTGGACCGGGCGATCGCGAGGAGGCACGCGGTGATGATCCCGCCGGCGAACAGGAGTGGGGCCCACACGGCCATGGGGTCGATGACCGAGCCGACCGAGCAGCAGCTGTCGTAGGCGCCGGCCACGAGGTGGCGGGGCCACGGGGTGTCCCAGGATCCGGGGAACGCGGTCAGGCAGAACCCGGCGACCATCGCCAACGGTGCGGCCGCGAGCTGCGGAAGACGCCCGCCCAGGAGGTACCCGGACAGCGTGGCGGCCGCCATCAGCAGCGCATACACCACGAACATGCCCAGGTGGGAGAACGACGGAAGCGTTCCCGCGGCCGAGACCGCGACACCGATCGCGATGAGCATCCCGACAACGCCCATGGCCCACACCGGGACCAGAAGCGGCAGTGCGATGGCGAGGCGGCCGCGGGAGGGAGCCTGCCCGAAGACGTTGCCCCGGCGGAGGCGGGCGCTCTCCCACGCGCCGCTTGCCGCGCACGCGGCCGCGGCGAACGGGATCGTGTAGGAGGCGTTGCCGAGGACGGACGGCCCGTAACCGGGGACGGTGCCCATGGTGATCGGCTCCGACAGGAGCAGCAGGACGTAGGCGGCGAGGAAGACGAGCATGAGTCCGGCGGAGGACGACCGCAGGAGGGTGGTTGTACGCATCGGTCAGATCTCCCGTCCGACGAGTGTCGCGTAGGCGGCTTCGGCCTGCTCGCGCCCGCCCGTGGCGGTCGGTGCGAGGGCGTGGAAGTCGGCGGGGCTGCCCTGGAAGGAGATCTCGCCGTGGGCGAGGACGGCCACCTGCGTGTACAGGTCGGCGAGGTCTTCGGTCTGGTGCGTGGAGACGATCACCTGCACGCTGCCGGCGAGGTCGTCGACGAGCTTTCGGAACACCAGGCGCTGCGTGGGGTCGAGGCCGGCGGTCGGCTCGTCCATCAAGATCAGTTCACTGCGGTGGGTCAGTGCCCCCGCGATTCCCATGCGGCGGAGCTGCCCGCCGGACACCTGGTTGCTCTTTCGCTCGGCGAGGCGGGTGAGGTCGACGCGGCGCAGCGCGTCCTCGGACGCTCTCCACGCCGCGTCTTTCGGCATGCCTTTGAGCCAACCCGCGTAGGCGACCTGCTCGCGCACGGTCAGCCCGGGCATGGGATCGATCCGTTGCGGGATCCACGCCACGCGTTCGCGGTAGGCGGCCTGATGGCGGCCCTTCGCCGTGGCTCCGTCGAAGGTGACCGACCCGGAGGTGGGGGTCAGGTGCGAGGCGGCGATGCCCATCAGCGTGGACTTGCCGGCTCCGTTCGGCCCGAGGAGGACCGTCGCCCGCTCATCGATCCGGAGACTGAACTCGTGGAAAACGGGCGTCTTGCGCCGGTATCGGAACGAAACATGATCAAAAACCAGAGTCATGGATGGATGCGCAATCCGCCACCCCACTTCCGGCGGGATGGCTTTGGTCATGGGACAGTGGACGGGAGAGGGTCCCGGTGCTGAATCCACCGGGACCCTCGTACTGCTAGTTCGACGACCGCACTACCAGGCGACCTTCACGTACTCGACGGAGATGAACGTGCCGCTGGACACGTCCGTCAGCGCGAAGTAGTAGTTGCCCGCGTCGTCCGGGTCGCCGTAGTCCACCCACCCGCAGTAGTTCGTCCGGGTTCCCTTGGAACGGTCCGGGGCGCCGGAGACGTCCTTCCACAGGCGCAGCGAAGCGAAGTTGAACCCGTCACCGCCGTCCGCTTCGCAGCCCTGGAAGTAGATGCCGGTGTAGTCCCAGGTGTCGTTGTTGTCCCACCAGCGACGCGACTCGTTACCGGCCCGCCAGGAGTTGATGTGGGACTCGAACTGACCCTCGGCCGCGTGTGCCGGAATCACCGACACCGTACCCAGCAGCGCGGCGCCCGCCATCGCGCCGGCCCATGCCTTCAAACCGATCTTCACTTGATCCCTCTTCCGTGTGCGGTGCCGCCCCCACCGGGCGGCACTCTCGTGGGTCGGAAGCCGACCCCTGATCCGGCCTGCGGCTACCAGGCGACCTTGACGTAGTCGATGTCGATGTAGTCGCCGTTACCGACGTCCGCCAGCGCGAAGTAGTAGTTGCCCGGGTCGTCCGGGTCGCCGTAGTCGACCCACCCGCAGTAGTTGTCACGGGTGCCCTTGCTACGGTCCGGAGCGCCGGATACGTCCTTCCACAGGCGCAGCGACGCGTAGTCGTAGCCCCGGTAGTCGTCGTCCGACCGGCATCCCGAGAAGTAGATGCCGGTGTAGTCCCAGGTGTCGTTGTTGTCCCACCAGCGGCGGGACTCCGTCGGAGCCGTCCACCACGAGATGTGGGACTCGAACTGGCCTTCCGCGGTGACGCCCGCGGTCGCCGGCGTGACGCCGCCGATCCCGAGGAGCGCAACACCTGCCATCAGGCCGGCCACTTTCTTGCGCCGGGTGCTCATCGGATTCTCCTTTCCCTACTCGTTCGCCCCGAGTGAGGGCATGTCGGAGAGAGGAGACGTTGTGCGCTGCCTCCCCCCTGAGGCGCCCCGAACGCTAACTGCCGAGCACCCCATTTTGTAAAGGGGGATTTTTCTGTGGCTCAAATGAAACCCTCCCTTTCCCTCCCCGCTCGAGACGGGTCGTTTCCACAGCCCACCGCCCGGTTCGCTGCTCGCCAAATCGCCGCAGTGTTGGCCGAGAACCGTCGCTTCGAGGGGAGGATTCCGCAATCAGGGGCGCCTGCGCCGAATGGATGCGTGACGGACACGGAGCAGGTTTGACCAGCGGATGGGTGAGCACCTGGACAGCCGGTACGGCGCGAAGGGGGGAGCCGTACGGAGAGGCGGGGCGAACCCTGCACGGAATATGGAGTGGCCGTGCATTGATCGCACAGTGCGGCCATCCCCGAAAGTGTCTAATCGATTGCCGGCCCGGCAGTAGTGGTGCGCCACGCCCAGGATCGCATTCCTGCAATCAGGTCTGCTTCCGGTCCGCACAATCGACGCCTTGGCGACGCGATTGACATCTCACCCATGCGCCCGATGTGGGTGAAAATCAAGTTCGATCGTCCATGTGAGGAGAAACTTCGTGCGCCTGAACGCCATCAAAACCGTCCGCCGCGTCCTGAGTGCCGCCGGCGGCGCCCTGCTCATCTCGATGGCCCTGCCCGCCTCACCCGCCTCCGCCGCCGACCTGTCCGAGTGGTACTGGCTGGCCAACTGGAACAGCGCCAAGTGCCTGGAGGTGGGCGGCTGGTCCACCGCCAACGGAGCCGGCGTCAACCAGTGGGCCTGCCACGACGGAAACAACCAGAAGTGGCTCGGGGTCCCCCACGGCGAGGGAAGACTGATCTACAACGCCCACAGCGGCAAGTGCCTTGAGGTCAAGGGCTGGTCCACCGCCAACGGAGCCCAGATCGGTCAGTGGGACTGCCACGGCGGCGCCAACCAGCAGTGGAAGACCGACGTCCTGGGCGAAGGCGTCCTGCGCCTGATCAACGTGAACAGCGGCAAGTGCCTGGAGATCGGTGGCTGGCGCACCGACGACGGCGCCCCGGCCACCCAGTGGGACTGCCACGGCGGCGACAACCAGGTCTGGGCCTAACGAGCTCGTGCGCGGTAAGCGGTGAGACGTCGAGGACTCCGCCGACCTGGTGCTCACCTCTCCTGTCGTGGGTTCAGGTCTCAGGTCGGGGTCGGTGTACTGCCACTGCTCACTTCCCGCACCAACGGCCATCGGGACTGGGGCGAGCAGATCGAAGCCTGCCTCGATCGTGGCGCCACCGCGCGCTTACGGTGCTCGCCGTCCGCGGCAATCGGCACTGGAGCATCCCCCGCCACCGGTCCAGCTACAGACAGCTGCCGCACCGCAGCTCGGACCGCATCACGATCGGCACCCCGAGCCGGGTCTCCTCAGCCGCATTCCCCAGGTCCGCGCTCATCGCTCAACGGTGCTCGGGGTTCTCGAAGTCGAATCGGCAGCCGGCGTCCCACCCGGAGCGCTGGTTGCCGTACGCCGGGATGCCGCCGGCGTCCTTGAGCATCCGGGCGAGGTGCAGCAGGTTCCACGTCATGAACGTGGCGTTGCGGTTGGTGAAGTCGTTCTCCGGGCCACCCGAGCCCTCGTCCAGGTACGACGGGCCCGGCCCGGCCGGGCCGACCCAGCCGGCGTCCGCCTGCGGCGGGATCACGTACCCCAGGTGCTGCAGGCTGTAGATCACGTTCATCGCGCAGTGCTTGGCGCCGTCCTCGTTGCCGGTGATCAAGCAACCACCCACCCGCCCGTAATACGCGTACTGGCCAAGATCGTTGAGGATCGACGAGCAGGCGTACAGGCGCTCGATCACCTTCTTCATGACCGAGGAGTTGTCTCCCAGCCACACAGGCCCCGCCAAGATGAGGATGTCCGCGGCCATCACCTGCGAGTAGATGACGGGCCACTCGTCGGTGTCCCACCCGTGCTCCGTCATGTCCGGCCAGACACCGGTCGCGATGTCGATGTCCACCGCCCTGAGCACCTCGACCTGCACGCCCTGGCGCTCCATGATCCCGGTGCTGATGTCGATCAGCCCCTGCGTGTGGCTGCGCTCCGGCGACCGCTTGAGGGTGCAGTTGATCACCAGGGCGCGGAGATCACGGTAAGACGTGCCGGTGTCGGTCATCGATGCGTCCCCTTGCGGACGAGTGGGTGGTCGGGCGGCGCAACACCCGGCTGCCGACGTCGATAGGGCCCCGGGTTGGTCCGGCCGAAAATCCCGTCTACTGTCTCGCCTCGTCGGGCGGAATGATCGAACGCCGCGCCTACGGTCACGGAGTCGGCCACCCGATCACCCGCATGGCCCCGCACCGGTGACAGGTATCCCCGACCCAGATCGGCGGAACACTCTGGCCCCCTATGTGACCAGCAGCGCTGGCCGGCAGTTCACCCATGGGATCGCCAACGCGACTTCCGCGCGCCGGAGGTCCCGGCGACCCGGCTGAAGGCGCGAGGTCGGGCGCGCTGATCTGGTCTTTCTTTCTTCCGGCCGATGCCGGAGGTGGCAGCTGTCCTCTGCGCGATCACCTCGGAGTGCCGGCGTCGTGGCCTTGCCTCGTTCGCGCCGGTGACGCTGCACGGCTCTCGTCCTTGACCGGTTGTGCGCTGTCGTGCCAACCCCTGGGCGCAGGAGGTCAACTCGGTCGGTCGGGTCGTTCGTAGCTTGAAGAAGTGCCTCGCCGCGGACGCGGTGGGCACGCTACCGATGGCTTCGAAAGGACCCCTCATGTTCGACATCGACAAGGTGCAGGCCGCTCCGAGCAAGGACCTGCTCACGCCCGACAACTCGGTCATGCTCTTCGTGGACCACCAGCCGCAGATGTTCTTCGGCACCGGCAGCGGCGACCGCGCCGCGATCATCAACAGCACCGTGGGTCTCGCCAAGGCGGCCAAGGCGTTCGACGTTCCGGCCGTCCTGACCACGGTCGCCGCCGAGTCCTTCTCGGGCCCCCTGCTGCCGCAGCTCGCCGAGGTGTTCCCCAAGAACGAGATCATCGACCGCACCACCATGAACGCCTGGGAGGACGAGGCGCTCGTCGCGGCGGTCAAGGCGACCGGTCGCAAGAAGATCATCCTGTCGGGTCTGTGGACCGAGGTCTGCCTGGTGCTGCCCGCGCTCTCGGCGCTCGAGCAGGGCTACGAGGTCTACGTCGTGACGGACGCCTCCGGTGGTGTCAGCCCGGCCGCCCACGAGCACGCGCTGCAGCGGATGATCGCCGCCGGTGCCGTCCCGGTGACCTGGGTCCAGGTCCTTCTGGAGCTGCAGCGCGACTGGGCGCGCCAGGAGACGTACGGCGACGTCATGGAGATCGTCAAGGCCCACGCGGGCGCGTACGGCCTGGGTGTCGTGTACGCGCAGAGCGTCATCGGCGCGCACGCGGCCGGCTGACCCCTGTGGACACCGGCATTCTGATCCTGCGTCTGCTGGTGGGACTGCTCGTCGCCGGCCATGGTGTGCAGAAGGTCAGCTCGCACCTGGGCGGCAAGGGACTCGAGGGCGGCACCGAGGAGTTCCGCACCGACGGCTTCCGAGGCGGTGTCCTCACCGCTCTGGCGGCGGGTGGTGGTCAGATCGGCTCCGGCCTGCTGCTCGCCGCCGGCCTCCTGACCCCGCTCGCCGCGACCGGCGCCATCGGCGTCATGACCGTCGCCCTCACCGTGAAGTGGCGCCACGGCCTCTGGGTGCAGAACGACGGGTACGAGTACCCGCTCGTCCTCATCGGCACCGCCGCCGCCCTCGCCGCCACCGGCCCCGGCGCCTGGTCCCTCGACGCGGTCCTCGGCCTCACGCCGTACCCGCTGTGGTGGGCCGCCCTCGCGCTCGTGGCCGGTCTCGGCAGCGGCCTCCTCACCCGGCTCGTCCTGCACCGGACTCCCGCCGCCCCGGCGATCGCCGAGCGCTGAGCGCGAGCACCACAGACCGGGTCCGGCCGGCTGTGCACCCCCGACCGGGCGGCCGGGCCCACTCACCCACTTCTCCCTGTACAGGAGCAATCGATGGACACCCTCACGGACCCGCACGGCGGCGGCCAGCCGCTGCTGCACCAGAAGGGCGCCGAGACCCAGGCGTTCGGCACGCTCAAGCAGTTGCCGATCGGCCTCGGCCACGACACCCGCATGTACGCCTGCCAGCGTCTGAATCGCGTCCTCGCCGACACGCAGATCCTCCACTCCCTCTACAAGAAGCACCACTGGCTCATGCGCGGGGCGACCTTCTACTCGCTCCACCTGATGCTCGACAAGCACGCGGAGGCCCAGCTGGCCATCGTGGACGCGCTGGCCGAGCGGATCCAGAGCCTCGGCGGCGTCGCCGTCGGCGATCCGCGGCACGTCGCGGAGCTGACCGCGATCCCCCGTCCGCCGGACGGCGTCGAGCCGGTGCCCGTCATGCTGTCGCGTCTCCTCGACGCGCACGAGCGGATCCTGATCGACGCCCGCGACGCCGCTGCCCGGCTCTCCCAGGAGGGCGACGAGGGCAGTGCCGACCTGCTCGTCTCCGATGTCATCCGCACGGGCGAGGCGCAGGTGTGGTTCCTGGCCGAGCATCTCGTGGACACCCCTCTGGTGCACGGCTGATGGACACGTACGACGTCGTCGTGGTCGGTGGCGGGCCGGCCGGCGAGGTCGTCGCCGGCCGCGCCGTCGGGGCGGGGCTGACCGCTGTCGTCGTCGAGGCCGAGGCGGTCGGCGGCGAGTGCTCCTACCGTGCGTGCGTGCCGAGCAAGGCCCTGCTGCGTCCCGGCGCCGCTCGGGCGGAGGCCCGATCGGTCGACGGGGCCCGGCAGGCGGTCACGGCGGCACTGGACCCGGTGCGGGTGCTGGCCCGCCGAGACCGCTTCACCGGGCGCGGCGACGACACCGGCCAGGCCGACTGGCTCGACGGTGCGGGCGTCGCGCTCGTACGGGGGCACGGGCGGCTCTCCGGTGAGCGCCGGGTGGAGGTGACCGGGGCCGACGGCACGATCCGCATCCTGGGGGCCCGGCGCGCGGTCGTGGTCTGCACCGGCACGGAGCCCGCGCTCCCACCGGTCGAAGGGCTCGACCGGATCGGCGTCTGGACCAACCGGCAAGCCACCACCGCCGACGCGGTGCCCGCGCGGCTCGTCGTCATCGGCGGGGGAGTGGTGGCCTGCGAGATGGCCACCGCGTGGCGCTCGCTCGGCGCCTCCGTCACGCTCCTCGTCCGCGACCAGGCCCTGCTCACCGGCTGGGAGCCGTGCGCCGGCGAAGAGGTCACCCGGGGGCTGGGCGATCTGGGCGTCGCGATCCGCTTCGGGGTGTCGGCCGTCCGGGTCGCCCGTGACGGGACCACTCGTACCGTGACCGTGGAGACCGACGACGGCACCGCCCTGGTCTGCGACGAGGTCCTTGCCGCCGTGGGCCGTCACCCGCGCACGGCCGACCTCGGCCTGGAGACCGTCGGACTGCCCGTCGGCGACTGGCTTCCGGTCGACGACACCTGTCGGGTCACCGCGGTCGAGGGCGACTGGTTCTACGCCGTCGGCGACGTCAACCGCCGGGCGCCGCTGACCCATATGGCCAAGTACCAGGCCCGTGCCTGCGCCGCCGCGATCGCCGAGCGTGCCGCGGGCCGACCGGCCGGCACAGGAGGCTGGCAGGCGTGGAGTGCGCGGGCCGACCGAGTAGCCGTCCCCCGGGCCGTCTTCACCCGTCCCGAGGTCGCGAGCGTCGGTCTCACGGAACGCGCCGCACGCGAAGCGGGTCTCGCTGTACGCGCGGTGGAGTACCGCATCGACGACGTCGCCGGTGCCGCGCTCCACGCGGACGGCTACCGCGGCCTCGCGAAGCTCGTCGTCGACGAGACCCGAGGGATCGTCGTCGGCTGCACGCTCACCGGTCCGATGGCGACCGAGCTCGTCCACACGGCCACCGTGGCCGTCGTGGGCGAGGTCCCCCTGGAGCGCCTGTGGCACGCCGTGCCCGCCTTCCCGACGGTGAGCGAGGTCTGGCTCCGGCTCCTGGAGGCGTACGGCCTCTGAGGCCTGCCCCTTCTCCCGAGCCGGGTCCCGTCCGCCCGGCCGGCGCACATCCCCCACCCGAGTGGCGCGCATCCCCACCCGAGCGGCGCACCCCTCCCGCTCGACCGAGCACGCTCCCAAGCTTCCCCACCCGACAAGGAAACACCCACCCATGCAGCTCACGAGGCGCACCCTCGCCCTCGCCGTGCCCGCGACGCTGGCCGCTCTGCTCGGCACCGCACCCGCCGCGCCGGCGAGCCGCCCGGCCGCGGCCGACACCGACCGGCACGACCCCAAGCCGACGATCGTCCTGGTCCACGGAGCGTTCGCGGACGCCTCCGGCTGGAGCGGCACGATCCGGCGGCTGCAGCACGCCGGCTACCCCGTCCTGGCGCCCGCCAACCCGCTGCGCGGTCTCGCCGCGGACACCGCCTACCTGCGCAGCGTGCTGGCCGCCGTCGACGGGCCCGTCGTCCTGGTCGGCCACTCCTACGGCGGCGCCGTCATCAGTGGCGCCGCAGTGGGCAACAGCCGTGTGAAGGCGCTCGTCTACATCGCCGCGTTCGCCCCGGACAAGGGGGAGAGCGCGGCAGAGCTCGCCGCCAAGTTCCCGGGCTCAACCCTCGGCGACACCGTGAACCCGCGGTCGTACCCGCTGCCCGGCGGTGGCGCCGGCACCGAACTCGTCATCGAACGAGCCAAGTTCCACGGGCAGTTCGCCGCCGACGTACCCGCCGCCGAAGCGGCGGTCATGGCCGCGACCCAGCGCCCGGTCGCCACCGCCGCGCTGGAGGAGAAGGCCGGGGAGGCGGCCTGGAAGACGATCCCGTCCTGGGCGCTGATCGCCACCGCCGACAAGAACATCCCGGCCGCCGCCGAACGGTGGATGGCCGGGCGTGCCGGTTCGCACGTCACCGAAGTGGACGCGTCCCATGCAGTGGCGGTCTCCCGCCCTGCCGTGGTCACCCACGTGATCCTCGCCGCCGTGCGGGCGACCCGCTGACGCTCCGACCCCGCCCGTCCCGTACACCTCCGAAGGAGAGCCCCTCATGAAGAACCGTCCGGTCCTCGAACCCGCCGCCCAGGCCTTCGCCGACGCCACCGCCCAGCCGCCGTTCCTCTACGAGATCCCGGTGGCCGACGGCCGCAAGGCCGTGGACGACGTCCAGAACGGTGAGGGCGTCCCCCTGCCGGACGTCGACGAGGAGTGGATCACCGTCCACGGCGGCCCGACCGGCGACGTCCGCGCCCGGATCGTCCGCCCCCGCGGCGCCACCGGCCCGCTCCCCGTCGTCCTCTACATCCACGGCGCCGGCTGGGTCTTCGGCAACGCCCACACCCACGACCGGCTCGTCCGCGAACTCGCCGTCGGCACCGGGGCGGCCGTGGTCTTCCCCGAGTACGACCTGTCGCCCGAGGCCCGCTACCCCGTCGCGATCGAGCAGAACTACAGCGTCGCCCAGTGGGTCGCCCGCGAGGGGCACCACAAGGACCTCGACGGCACCCGGATCGCCGTGGCCGGCGACTCCGTCGGCGGCAACATGAGCGCCGCCCTCACCCTCATGGCCAAGCAGCGCGGCGACGTCGCGCTCGTCCAGCAGGTCCTCTTCTACCCGGTCACGGACGCGAGCTTCGACACCGACTCCTACCACCAGTTCGCCGAGGGCCACTTCCTGCGCCGCGATGCCATGAAGTGGTTCTGGGACCAGTACACGACCGCCGAGGCCGAGCGCGCCCAGCTCACCGCCTCCCCGCTGCGCGCCTCCACCGAGCAGCTCACCGGCCTGCCGCCGGCCCTGGTCATCACCGCCGAGGCCGACGTCCTGCGCGACGAGGGCGAGGCGTACGCGGCGAAGCTGCGGGCCGCGGGCGTCCCCGTCACCGCCCTGCGCGTCCAGGGCGTCATCCACGACTTCGTGATGCTGAACGCGCTGCGCGAGACGCAGGGCGCCGAGCTCGCCATCGGCGTCGCCACCGACGTCCTGCGCAAGGCCCTCGCATGACCGGGCCCTCCATGAGCATGCCGGTCGCGGGCCTCGTTCCCGCACCGCGGCGGGAACACGAGCACGCCGACCTCCTCGTCCGCAACGCCAAGGTGTTCACGGGTGACTCCGACCGCCCCGATGCCCGCGCCGTCGCCCTCCGCGACGGCCGGGTCGCGGCCCTCGGCGACGACCACGACCTCGCCCACCTCGTCGGGCCGGGGACCAGGGTCGTCGACGCGCTGGGCCGACGGGTGATCCCCGGCCTGAACGACTCGCACCTGCACGTCATCCGGGGCGGCCTCAACTACGTCCTGGAGCTGCGCTGGGACGGCGTACGCAGCCTCCGCCAGGCCCTGGCCATGCTGCGCGAGCAGGCCGGCCGCACGCCCAGGGGGCAGTGGATCCGGGTGGTGGGCGGCTGGACCGCCGAGCAGTTCGCCGAGCGCCGGATGCCGACCGTCGCCGAGCTGAACGCCGCCGCCCCCGACACTCCGGTGTTCGTCCTGCACCTGTACCAGTCGGCCCTGATGAACCGGGCCGCGGTCAAGGCGGCCGGGTTCACCCGGGAGACGCCCGACCCCCGAGGCGGGCAGATCGTCCGGGGCCGGGACGGTGAACCCAACGGCGTCCTCCTCGCGGCGCCGAGCGCCCTCGTCCTGTACTCGACGCTGGCCAAGGCACCTGCCCTCGACGAGGCCGACAAGCGGACGTCGACGCGTCACTTCCTGCGCGAGCTGAACCGCTTCGGTCTGACGTCCGCGGTCGACGCCGCAGGCGGCTTCCAGAACTTCCCCGACAACTACGCGACGGTCACCGACCTCGCCGGGTCGGGGGAGCTGACCCTCCGGATCGCCTACCACCTCTTCCCGCAGACGGCCGGGCAGGAACTCGCCGACCTGAAGCGCTGGACCGAGATGGTCAAGCCCGGGGACGGGGACGAGTGGCTCCGGCTGAACGGCGCGGGTGAGAACCTGACCTGGGCCGCCGCCGACTTCGAGAACTTCTCCGAGCCCCGGCCCGAGCTCGCCGCGGGCTACGAGACCGAGTTCGAGAGCGCCGTACGGCTCCTGCTCGAGAACGGCTGGGGCTTCCGGCTCCACGCGACCTACGACGAGACCATCCGCCGCGACCTGGCCGTCTTCGAGAAGCTCGCCGCGGAGGGACTCTTCCCCGGCGGCAACCGCTGGCTCTTCGACCACGCGGAGACCGTCTCGGCGGGCAGCCTCGACCGGATCGCCGCCCTCGGCGGCGCCGTCTCGGTGCAGAACCGGATGTCCTTCCAGGGCGCCGCGTTCCTCGATCGCTACGGCGCCGAGGCCGCCGCCCACACCCCGCCGGTCCGGGCCATGCTCGACCGCGGCCTGACGGTCGCCGCCGGAACCGACGCCACCCGCGTCTCCTCGTACAACCCGTGGGTCGCGCTGCACTGGCTGGTGACCGGGCGCACCGTCGGCGGCACCGCGCTCTATCCGGCGGGGAACCTGCTCGACCGGGAGACCGCCCTCGGCCTCTACACCCGGGGCGGAGCGCAGCTCACCGGCGAGCAGGACGTCAAGGGAACCCTGCGGGAAGGCTCGTACGGCGACCTCGCGATCCTGTCCGACGACTACCTCACCGTGCCCGAGGACGTCATCCCCGGCATCGAGTCCCTCCTCACCGTCGTCGGCGGCCGCATCGTCTACGCGACCGCGGAGTACGAGGGTCTCGACGAGGCCGTCCCGCCGGTGACCCCCGAGTGGAGCCCCGTGGCCCACTTCGGCGGCTACCAGAGCGGTGCCCGTCAGGCCTCGCTCGTGGCCGAGGCCGTCGCCGAGTCCGAGCAGCACCGCCGGTGGCGCGTCGCGCGCGGCTCCCTCCCCGACACACAGCCGTCGTTCGTCGACCCCTGCTTCGAGCACTGAGAGAGATCCACACGATGAGTACCGCCTCACCCACCGCCGACAGCGGCGACGACGCCCGGGCCGTCCCGCCGGACGTCCCCCCGGGACGCCGTTTCGAGCCGGACCTCCGGTCGATGACACGGATCAACCTGCGCCCCATCGCCTCACCCATGCCGCTCGGCTTCTTCACGATCGCCATCGCGTCCGTGATGACGGGCTGCCTCCAGCTCGGGATCCTCGGGGAGGAGGCCCGTGCCGCCGTCGCCTTCACCGTGCTGCCCGCCTTCGTCCTCCAACTCCTGGTCAGCTTCCTGGCCTTCGGCGCCCGTGACGTGATCGCGGCGACCCTGATGGCGGTGTTCGCCGGCAGCTGGTTGCCCTACTCGCTCATCATGCTCAGCGGCGCGGCCGACGGCCTGAAGGTCCTCGGCGTCTTCAACCTGGCACTCCTCTGCTTCGGAGCGCTGATGACCGCCGTGACCGGGCCCAAGCGGGCGCTGTGGCTCGTCCTCGCGGTGTCCCTGCCCCGCTGGGCGGCCACCGGCCTCGCGGGCGTCACCGGCGCCGAATGGCTGACGCGCACGTCCGGGGCGCTCGGCCTGCTGGTGGCGGTCGTCGCGATGTACACGGCGTTCGCCCTGATGCTCGAGGACATGCGCAGCGAGCAGGTCCTGCCCATCGGCCGCAGCGGCCCCGCCCACCTCGCCGTCGAAGGCGACCTCGCCGTCCAGCTCCGCAACCTGGAACGCCAGGCGGGCGTGCGCCGCACCCTCTGAACGCAGCCACCGCCCCCGTCACACCACGACCGCACAGGAGCACCCATGGAAACCCGAGTGACCGACCGGCCGGAGAAGTCCCGGTACGAGATCCTCGCCGGCGACGACGGCACCGAGACCGCGGGCTTCGCCGAGTACCACCTCTCGGACGGCGAGATCGCCTTCATCCACACCGAGATCGATCCCCGCTTCGGCGGCCGGGGTCTGGGCGGGCTGCTCGCCCGCGGCGCCCTCGACGACGCCCGGGTCCGCGGGCTGCGCGTCCTGCCGTACTGCCCCTTCATCCGGGGCTGGATCGGCAAGCACCCCGAGTACGCCGACCTGGTGCCCGAGGCGCGCCGCGCCCGCTTCGGCCTGTGAAGCACCCCACCCCCGCCTTCCCCGTCCGCACTCCGAGGAGTTCCCCCATGGCGCGACACGCCCGCCCCACCGTCGTCCTGGTCCACGGCGCCTTCGCCGACGCCTCCGGCTTCGCCCGTGTCATCCCCGAGCTGACCGCCGCCGGCCTGGAGGTGATAGCCCCGGCGGTGCCCAACCGCAGCCTCGTCGACGACGCCGCGTACATCGCCTCCGTGGTCCGTGCCGTCGAAGGCCCCGTGATCCTGGTGGGGCACTCCTACGGCGGCGCCGTCATCACCCTCGCCGGTACGGAGGACAACGTCCGCGCCCTGGTGTACCTCGCGGGATACGCGCTCGAGGAGGGCGAGAGCCTGGGCGAACTGCAGGGCCGCTTCCCCGACTCCGGTCTCGCCGACGCGCTCGTCCACACCCCGTTCCCGGTGGCCGGCTCCAGCGAGACCGGCACCGACGTCTCGGTGGCGGTCGACCGGTTCCCCGCCCTGTTCGCGGCTGACGTCGACCCCGGCCTCGCCGCGGTGCTCGCCGTCTCCCAGCGCCCCCTGGCCGCGCGGGCCTTCTCGGAGGCGGCGCCGGTCGCGGCGTGGAAGACCAAGCCCTCGTGGGGCCTGGTGGCCTCCGCCGACCGCACGATCAACCCCGACGTGGAGCGTTTCGGCTACCGGCGGGCCGGCATGACCACCGTCGAGGTCGACTCCTCGCACCTGGTCATGCTTGCCCAGCCCAAGGCCGTGGCGGAGCTGATCATGGACGCGGCCCGGTCCACGGGGCACTGATCCCACCCCGATTCCCACCCCGATCCGACGCTTGAACATCGAACGATTGGTCTCTGTCGTTCGAACGCTGTAGCTTTCCGAAACGCCCGCCGAGAACATGCGGCGGGCGATCGGAGGAAGCACACCCATGAGGTTCGGCGCGAGGCTCGCGCTCGCCGTCATCACCCTCGCCGTCACCGTCACCGCCTGCGGCACCCCGCAGGACAGCGGTTCGCGCTCGCACACCACCGCGGACTGCGCACCGTACGCCCGGTACGGCAAGCACCCCGGCACCGAGGTCACCGTCTACGCGGAGAACCGGGACCGGGAGGCCGATCTGTTCGAAGAGACCTGGGCGGACTTCGCGGACTGCACGGGAATCGACGTCCAGTACGAGGGGGACGGGGAGTTCGAGGCGCAGATCCAGGTCCGGGTCGACGGCGGGAACGCGCCCGACCTCGCCTTCTTCCCCCAGCCCGGTCTTCTGGAGCGCTTCGCGCGGACAGGGAGACTGAAGCCCGTGAGCGCGGGGGTCGCTGCCCTCGCCGAGCAGGGCTGGTCGGCGGACTGGAACAGCTACGCGACCGTGGACGGCGCCCTCTACGGCACACCACTCGTCGCGAACGTGAAGTCGTTCGTCTGGTACTCCCCGAAGTTCTTCCGCGACCGGGGACTGAGCGTTCCCCGCACGTGGTCCGAGCTGATGGCCGTGACCGAGAAGGTCGCGGCGTCGGGCGTCAAGCCGTGGTGCGCGGGCATCGAGTCCGCCGAGGCGACCGGCTGGCCCGTGACGGACTGGATCGAGGACGTCCTCCTCCGCCAGCAGGGCACGCACGTCTACGACCAATGGGTCGCCCACGAGATCCCTTTCGACGACCACCGTGTGATCAAGGCCATGGACACCGTGGGGTCCATCCTCAAGAACGACCGGTACGCCAACGGCGGTTTCGGTCCGGCCCGGTCGATGGCGTCGATCTCCTTTCAGGAGGCCGGCACGCCGATCCTCTCCGGCGACTGCGCGATGCACCGCCAGGCCTCGTTCTACGCCGACATGTGGCCGAAGGGCACCGAGATCGGACCCGACA
The DNA here is from genome assembly GCF_042262805.1 of Streptomyces sp. NPDC056361. Classification (NCBI taxonomy): domain Bacteria; kingdom Bacillati; phylum Actinomycetota; class Actinomycetes; order Kitasatosporales; family Streptomycetaceae; genus Streptomyces; species Streptomyces sp. NPDC056361. The sequence continues at coordinate 73,100 of NZ_JBHJQI010000009.1, read as the reverse complement.
AGGACGTCTACGCCTTCCTCCTGCCGGGGGCCGACCCGGCCGGCCGGCCCGTACTGGGCGGCGGGGTGTTCACCGCGGCGTTCGCCGACCGTCCCGAGGTGCGGGCGTTCCAGGAGTACCTGGCCTCCGCGGACTTCGCGAACGCGCGGATGAAGAAGGGCCCGTTCGTCTCGGCGCACAGGGGCGTGGATCCGGCGAACGCCGCGACCCCCGTCGACCGGCTCTCGATCCAGCTGCTCCAGGATCCCCGGACACAGTTCAGGTTCGACGGTTCGGACCTGATGCCGGCGTCGGTCGGCGCCGGGACGTTCTGGAAGGGAGCCGTCGACTGGATCGGCGGCGCGAGCACCCGGCAGGTCGCCGAGTCCGTCGAACGGTCCTGGCCGAGCCACTGATGTCGTTCGAAGCCGTCGCCCAGCAGCCCAAGCTGCTGTACCTGCTCCAGGGTGTCGCCGCCTTCGGGGCGGTGGTCGCCCTGATCCTGCTCGCACTGCACCGGGCGCCGGTGCGGAGGAGAGCCGCGGCCGTGATCCTGCTGGCCCCCGCGCTGCTGCTGCTCGCGGTCGGTCTCGTCCTGCCCGGTCTGCGCACTCTGGCGCTGTCGTTCACCGACGGCGGGGGCGGCACATGGGCCGGCTTCGACAACTACGTGTGGATGTTCACCGACCACCGGGCGCTGGTGGCGCTGCGCAACACCCTGTCCTGGGTGGTCCTCGTGCCGCTGGCGTCGACCGCGGTCGGTCTGCTCTACGCGGCGGCCGTCGCACGGTCGCGGTTCAGAGCGTTCGCGCTGTCCCTCGTCCTGACGCCGATGGCGATCTCCTTCGTCGGCGCGGGTGTCGTCTGGAAGTTCGTCTACGCCTACCGTCCCGCGGAGGCCGGGCAGATCGGGCTGCTGAACCAGCTCGTCGTCGCGTTCGGCGGCGAACCGAGGCAGTGGCTCGTGGACTCTCCCTGGAACGTCCTGTTCCTCATCGTGGCGATGGTGTGGACGCAGGCGGGCTTCGCGGCCGTCCTGCTGGCCGGCGCGATCAGGGCCGTACCCGCCGAGCTGACCGAGGCCGCCCGGCTCGACGGCGCGTCTCCCCGGCAGATCTTCCGTCGGATCACCCTGCCGTCGATCAGGCCCACGCTGCTCGTCGTGCTCCTCGCCCAGGGGATCGGCACCTTCAAGGCCTTCGACATCGTCAAGACCATGACCGGCGGACAGTTCGACACGGGCGTCCTCGCCCACGAGATGTACGACCAGGCCTTCCGCTACGGCGAGACGGGCCGCGGAGCGGCGCTCGCCGTGCTCCTCTTCCTCCTCGTCACCCCCTTCGCCGCCCACCAGGTCCTGGCGCAGCGGAGGACGGGGTGAACGGCGTCCGGGAGCGTCTGACCTCCCGCGCCTTCACGTCCGCCGCCGTGGTGATCGCGGTCCTCTGGACGACACCGACCCTCGGTCTCCTGCTCTCCTCGTTCCGCCCCGAGGAGGAGATCAAGACGACGGGCTGGTGGACCCTGTTCGGTGCGCCGCACCTCACGCTCGACAACTACGGCGAGGTGCTGTCCGGTGGCGGGAACGGGTCGGGGCGGCTCGCGGAGTACTTCCTCAACTCCGTCGTCATCACCGTTCCCTCGGTGCTGTTCCCGCTCGTCCTTGCCTTCCTCGCGGCGTACGCCCTGGCCTGGATCGACTTCAAGGGGCGCGACGCGCTCGTCGTCGGCGTCTTCGCGCTCCAGGCCGTGCCGCTCCAGATGGCGCTCGTCCCGCTCCTGAAGCTCTTCTCCCAGGGCTGGCTGTTCCTGCCCGCGTGGCACCTCACCGGTCCCGCGCGGTTCGGCCAGGTCTGGTTCGCCCACACGGCCTTCGCGCTGCCGTTCGCGGTGTTCCTCCTGCACAACTTCCTGGCCGGGCTGCCCCGGGACCTGATCGAGGCCGCCCGCGTCGACGGCGCGTCGCACGGGACGCTGCTGCTCCGGATCGTGCTGCCGCTGGCCCGCCCGGCCCTGGTCGGCTTCGCCGTCATCCAGTTCATCTGGGTGTGGAACGACCTCCTCGTGGCCCTGACCCTGTCCGGCGGAACGGCCGAGACCGCGCCGATGACGGTCCGACTGGCGAGCATGGCCGGGACCTACGGCAACGAGTGGCAGCGGCTCACCGCGGGAGCGTTCGTGGCGGCGCTCGTCCCGCTGCTCGTCTTCTTCTCCCTCCGGCGGCACTTCGCACGGGGACTGCTCGCCGGATCGGTCAAGGGATGAGCCCCGACCGGCCCGAGGAACAGGGCGCGGCGACGGGGCTGAGCAGGCCCGGGCTGCGAGGCCGCGAAGCCGAGCTGGATCGGCTGCGCGCCCTGGTCGAGACGGTGCGCGACGGCGAGGGAGGAGCGATCGCGCTCCTCCTGGGCGAGCCCGGGATCGGGAAGACCGCGCTGCTCCAGGAGGCCGTCTCGCGCGCGCGGGCCCACGGATTCCTCGTCAGCCATGGACGCGCCGAGGAACTGCACGAACTGGCGCCGCTCGCCTCACTGGCCTCGGGCCTCCTGCACGGTGACCCGCCGCTGCTCTCCGGCACGGACCTCGCGGACCTCGCCGGCCACCACGACCAGCGCATCTGGCTCGTCGAACGGCTCGCCCAGCTGATCGAGGAACGCTCGGCGGGCAGGCCCGTACTGATCGCGGTCGACGACGTCCAATGGGCCGACCCGCTGAGCCGTTTCGCCCTGAGCGTCCTGCCGGCGCGGCTGCTCAGCTCCCCGGTCCTCTGGCTGCTCACGAGCAGGGAGGACCCGGAGCTCTACGGGCAGGGGCCGCTGACGACGACCCTCCCTCTGCGGCCGCTGCCCGGGACGGCCCTGGCCGAACTGGCACGCGACGTCCTCGGCGGGGACGTGCCGGCGCGGGTCGGGGAGCTCCTCGACGGGGCGGGCGGCAACCCCTTCCTCGCGGCCGAGATGCTCTCGGGCATCGCGGCGACGGGCGCGGACGGGCCGGAGCCGCCCGAGCGGCTGGTCCTCGGCGTACGCGGCCGACTGGCCGACCTCCGGCCGGACACCCTGCACTTCCTGCGGATCGGCTCGGTCCTCGGCCGCGCGTTCTCGCTCGCCGACGCCGCCGCCCTGTGCGGCCGTCCCGCCTCCGGACTCAGCGCCGAAGTGGACGAGGCGATCGCGGCCGCCCTCCTCCACGACGACGGCGAACGCCTCCTGTTCCGCCACGACCTGCTCCGCCAGGCGGTGTACGCCGACCTCGCCCCCTCCGTGCGCCGGGCACTGCACCGAGAGGCCGCGAGTCGTCTCGTCGCGGCGGGCCGGAGCTCCGTCGACGCGGTCCCGCATCTGCTGAAGAGCGCCGAACCCGGCGACATGGAGGCGATCGGACTGCTCGGCACAGCCGCCGAGGACGTGATCGCCGTGATGCCCGACCTCGCCGCCGACCTGGCCGTACGGGCCCTGGAACTCGTACCGCCCCGTGCGCCCATGGCGTACGACGTGGGGGAGCGGGCCGTCGTCGCGCTGACCCGCGCGGGCCGGTACGCGCAGGCACGGGACACCGGCGACGCGCTGCTCGCCCGACAGCCGCCCCTGGACGTCTTCGCGCGTCTGCAGTGCGTACTCGGCGACACGCTGTGGCACCTCGACGACGTCCCCGAGCTGACCCGCCGCACGACGACGGCGCTGGCAGCCGTCACCGACCCGGTGATCCGGGCCCGGCTGACCGCCCGGCAGGCCCTGGCCCGGTCCCGCGGGAGCGACCTCGGGGCCGCTCGCGAGACCGGCGAACGGGCGCTCGCCGAGGCGGAGCGGGCCGGTGACCGGGAGGCGCGCGTCCTCGCTCTGTGGGGTCTCGGCGAGATCGCGCTCAACGCGGGCGACTGCGCCGCCGCCGTCGAACACCACACGGCACTGAGTGTGTTCGACTCGGCCTTCCTCCCCGAGGAGGCCGTCGCCCTGATCCACATGGACGACTTCGAGACGGTACGGCGACTGCTCCGGACGGCGGGCGATGCCCCCCTGCGCCCCGCCATGCTCATCTGGACCCAGGGAACCCTGAACATGGGGCTCGGCCGGCTCGACGACGCGGACGCAGACTTCGTCACCGCCGAGCGGCTCGAGGCGGACCTCCATGTGCCCGGCAACCTGGTCAACATCCGCGTCAACCGCGGCCTCCTCGCGCTGCTGCGCGGCGACCGCGAGGCCGCGCGGGAACACCTGGACATCGTGCGGGCGACCGTGGCCGACCGGCCGAACACGGGCAACCACGCCACGCACCAGTACTTCGAGGCCGTCGTCGCCGACGCCGAGGGCGACCACACGGCGGCGGCCGAACTCGTCCGGTCCGTGCAGCGCGACCACCCCTTCCTCCGGTGGCGCCTCCTGCGCACGCATGTCGTCCAGGCCGTGCACATCGCCCTGCGCGGCGGGGACCGGAAGCTGGCCGAGGACCTCGCGGCCCAGGCCGCCGCACACGCCACCCGCAACCCCACCGTGCCGACCGCCCAGGGGACGGCCGCCCACGCGTCCGCCCTCGTGAACACCGACCGCGGACTCCTGGAGCGAGCGGTGGGCACCCTCCTCACCGGCCCCCGGCCGCTGGCGCTCGCCGCCGCGTCCGCCGACCTCGGGCGCACGCTGCTGACCTCCGGCGACGCCGCCGCGACACCCGCCCTGACCAGAGCGCACGACCTCTACGCCCAGGCCGGGGCCGACGCCGAGGCCGACCGGGTCCGGTCCGTTCTGCAACGGGCCACACACCGCCAGGGCCGGCGCACCGGACGCCTCCGGCCACGCACCGACCAGGGCTGGGACGCGCTCACGGCCTCGGAACGCAAGGTGGCCCGGCTGATCGCCGCGGGCCACACCAACCGGTCGGCCGCGGAGGCCCTCGTCGTCTCCCCGCACACGGTCAACACCCATCTCGCGTCGATCTTCCGCAAGCTCGCGGTGCGCTCCAGGGTCCACCTGGCCCGGATCGTCCTCGCGGAGGACGGCGCCGGAACGGCCGCCGGCGACCGAGCGACCTCTGCGCCCCCGTGAAAGGTGCGGTGCGCGGGACGGCAACAGGAGGTGCGGGACCGGTCCTAGCGTGACGGGCACACCGCGCCGCTCCGACGCGCGGACCGTCCACCCGAAACGAGGGAACCCCTATGCCGTACATCACCGTGGGCCAGGAGAACACCACCCCCATCGAGCTGTACTTCGAGGACCAGGGCGCCGGGCAGCCCGTCGTCCTCATCCACGGCTTCCCGCTCGACGGCCACTCCTGGGAGCGCCAGAGCGCCGCTCTGCTCGACGCCGGCTACCGCGTGATCACGTACGACCGCCGCGGCTTCGGGCAGTCCTCGCAGCCGACCACCGGCTACGACTACGACACCTTCGCCGCCGACCTGAACACGGTGATGGAGACCCTCGACCTGAGGGACGCCGTCCTCGTCGGCTTCTCCATGGGCACGGGCGAGGTCGCCCGCTACGTCTCCACGTACGGCTCCGGCCGCGTCGCCAAGGTCGCCTTCCTGGCCTCCCTGGAGCCCTGCCTGCTCAAGAGCGACGACAACCCGGACGGCGTCGCCCCGAAGGAGTTCTTCGACGGCGTCGTCGCCGCCGTCAAGGCCGACCGGTACGCCTACTACACGGCCTTCTTCAACGACTTCTACAACCTCGACGAGAACCTGGGCACCCGCATCAGCGAGGAGGCCGTCCGCAACAGCTGGGACACCGCGGCCCGCGGCGGCTCCTTCGCCGCGTCCGCCGCGCCGGCGACCTGGTACACCGACTTCCGCGCCGACATCCCCGCCGTCGACGTGCCGGCCCTGATCCTGCACGGCACCGCCGACCGCATCCTCCCGGCCGAGGGCACGGCGCGCCCCTTCCACAAGGCGCTTCCGTCGGCCGACTACGTCGAGATCGAGGGCGCCCCGCACGGTCTGCTGTGGACCCACGCCGAGGAGGTCAACACCGCCCTCCTCGCCTTCCTGGCGAAGTGACACCGCACTGTTGATCCGCCGGGGTGACGCCGGAACGCCCGGCGTCACCCCGCCCCCCGGTTCCCCCGTTCCCCGGCGAGGGAACCGGACGAGCTCAGGAGAGCAGACACCCCATGCAGTTCGGCATCTTCACCGTCGGCGACGTGACGCCCGACCCCACCGACGGTCGTACTCCGACCGAGCGCGAGCGCATCAAGGCGATGGTGGCCATCGCGCTCAAGGCCGAGGAGGTCGGCCTGGACGTCTTCGCGACCGGCGAGCACCACAACCCGCCGTTCGTACCGTCGTCGCCGACCACCCTGCTCGGCTACATCGCGGCCCGCACCCAGAAGCTGATCCTGTCCACGTCCACGACGCTGATCACCACCAACGACCCGGTGAAGATCGCCGAGGACTACGCGATGCTCCAGCACCTGGCCGACGGCCGGGTCGACCTCATGCTGGGCCGCGGCAACACCGGTCCCGTCTACCCGTGGTTCGGACAGGACATCCGCCAGGGCATCAACCTCGCCAAGGAGAACTACGCGCTGCTGCGCCGGCTGTGGCGCGAGGACGTCGTGGACTGGGAGGGCACGTTCCGTACGCCGCTCCAGGCCTTCACCTCGACACCGCGGCCCCTGGACGGCGTCCCGCCCTTCGTCTGGCACGGATCCATCCGGTCCCCCGAGATCGCGGAGCAGGCCGCCTTCTACGGCGACGGCTTCTTCCACAACAACATCTTCTGGCCGGCCGACCACACACGGCGCATGGTGCAGCTGTACCGGCGCCGGTTCGCGCACCACGGTCACGGCCGGCCGGAGGACGCGATCGTCGGCCTGGGCGGACAGGTCTTCATGCGCAAGAACTCCCAGGACGCCGTACGGGAGTTCCGGCCCTACTTCGACAACGCGCCGGTGTACGGCCACGGCCCGTCCCTCGAGGACTTCACCGAGCAGACCCCGCTGACCGTGGGCTCTCCCCAGCAGGTCATCGAGCGGACCCTGTCGTTCCGGGAGACCGTCGGCGACTACCAGCGCCAGCTGTTCCTGATGGACCACGCGGGCCTGCCCCTGAAGACCGTCCTGGAACAGCTCGACATCCTCGGTGAGGAGGTCGTGCCCGTACTGCGGCGGGAATTCGCCAAGGGGCGTCCGGCCGACGTGCCGGAGGCCCCCACGCACGCGTCCCTCCGAGCCGCCCGGGAGGTGTCCGCCGCGTGAAGCTGACCGTCGTCTCCGCAGGCCTCAGCACCCCCTCCTCCACTCGCCTGCTCGCGGACCGGCTGGCCGAATCGGCCCGCGACGAACTCTCCGGCCGGGGGCAGGCGCCGTCGACCGAGGTCGTGGAACTGCGCGAACTGGCCGGCGACATCGCCAACCACCTCGTGACCGGATTCCCACCACCACGACTGAGCGCCGCGATCGACGCGGTGACGGCGGCCGACGGCCTGATCGTCGTCACCCCCGTGTTCGCGGCCTCCTACAGCGGTCTCTTCAAGTCCTTCTTCGACGTGATCGACCCGGACGCCCTCACCGGGAAGCCGGTGCTGACCGCGGCGACCGGCGGCACCGCCCGCCACTCCCTGGTCCTGGAGCACGCCGTACGCCCGCTCTTCGCCTACCTCCGCGCCGTCGTCGTCCCCACCGCCGTGTTCGCGGCCTCCGAGGACTGGGGCTCGGGGGGAGACGAGTACACCGACGGCCTGCCCGGCCGCGTCCGACGCGCGGGCGCCGAGCTCGCCGCGCTCATGGCGGCGCGCCCGGTCGGGGAGGAGCCCGAGGACGACGTCACCGTCCTCGAACGGCAACTCGCCGACCTGCGTTTCGACTGAGCCGGGCCCCGGGCCGGGCGAGGGCGGGGTGGTTCACATGGTTCATACTGTTCCGCCGTATGAGCGTGAACCGAGTGACGACAAGGACCGCGCCCGAGGGGCTCGACGGCGTACGGACACCCCTCCGGGGCAGGGACGCCGAACTGGCGTTCATCGAGGAGCGGCTCGACGCGCTCGGCCGGGGCGAAGGCGGGATCGTCCGCGTCGAGGGCCCCGCCGGCATCGGCAGGTCCAGGATCCTCGCCGAGGCCGCGGCGGCCGCGAGGCGGCGCGGGACGCGGGTGTTCGAGGGGGCGGCGGACCCCGACGAACAGTTCGTACCGCTCGGCCCGCTCCTCGAAGGCGTACTCTCCGGCGAGGAGCCGCTGTCGGGAGCCCAACGTCTCCGGGACCTCGCCACCACACCCGGCCAGCGGTTCTGGCTGCTTCAGGAGCTGGGGGAGCGCCTGCGGGAGGCGGCTCGGAACGGACCCCTGCTCGTCGTCCTCGACGACCTCCAGTGGTGCGACGACCTGACCCTCCTCACCTTCCACACCCTCGCGGCGGGACTCTCGTCGCACCCGATCCTGTGGCTGGTCGCCGTGCGCGCCGGCGGCGTGCCGTCCGGGGTGCGCACGACCCTGGACAGGATCCGTCAGGCAGGCGCACGTGAGCTGGTCCTCGGAGCGCTGGGGGACCGGGCGGTCGCGCGGATCACCGAGGACGTCCTGGGCGCCCCTCCCGACCCGGATGTCCTCCGTCTCGCCCACCGCGCCGAGGGGTTGCCCCAGCTGCTGGTCGAGCTGCTCGGCTCGCTGCGCGAGGAGGCGGTGACGATCGAGAACGGCACGGCCAGGCTGTCGGCGGGACCCCCCGCCCCACGGGAACTCCCCTCTGTCGTGCGCCGCCTCGACCAGCTGTCCGACGAGGCGCGGGAGCTGGTGCAGACCGCGGCCGCCGTGGGCGGCACGGTGACCGTCGCGCGGCTCGCCGAACTGCTCGGCAGGTCCTCGGCGGCGCTCATCACAGCCGTACGGGAATCCCTCGACGCCGATCTGCTCGCCGAGAGCGGCGATCGCCTCGCCTTCCGCCACGACCTGATCCGCGAGGCGGTGGAAGCCGGCCTCCCCCTGTCCCTGCGTCAGGCCTTGCGCCGGCAGGCCGCCGGGCTGCCGCCGGGGAGGACACCGGCAGATGCGACGGAGGCCGGGAGAGCGGCGCCCGGAGACGCGGCGGAGGCCGATCGGCTGCGCACCGAAGCGGCGGAACTCGCCGCCACGGCTCCCGGACCCGCCGCGGAGCGCAGCCTCAAGGCCCTGGAACTCACCGCGGCGGACGCTCCGGAGCGGCCGCGGGTCGTCGCCGAGACGATCCCGCTGCTCTGGCAGACGGGTCGGGCCGCCCAGGCGTGTGAACTGGGAGCCACCGCCCTGGCGGCCGGCGGTCTCGGACCCGAGGACGAGGCGCTCATACGCCTGGCCCTGGCACGCCTCGCCGTACAGTTCGACTTCTCCGAGGCGGTCCGGCAGGCCCGCGCCGGGGCGGCACTTCCCGGGATCTCCCCGACAGCGAGGGGACGACTGCTCGCCATGCTCGCCGTCGGCCTGTCGATGTCGGGTGAACACGCGGCGGCCGAGCAGGTCGCCGAGGAGGCGTGGGAGACCGCGGCGGCAGCGGGGGACCGCACCGCCGAGGCCACGCTGACGACGGTCCGCTCGGCCGTGAGCTTCCACCGCATGGACCTGGCCGAGGCGTTCCGGCAGGCCGAGCGGTCCGCCGCGCTGGCCGACGCCCTGGGCGTCAGCACCTCGCTGTGGGTGCCGGAGGCCTTGTGGCACGCCCTCCTGTCGAACACCACCGGACGCACCGCGGAGGCGCTCGCGGTCGCGGAGGAGGGCATCCGGATCACCGGGGAGCAGGGCCGGACGGCCGCCACCCGGATGTGGCTCATGACCCGCACCCGCATCCTCCTGGAGACCGGACGGCTGCCGGAAGCCCGGGCCGACGCAGAGGCCGCGTCCCCGGCGGCCGACGATCCCGGCCCGGGCAACCTCGCCGACGTCACGCTCCGGTACGTGATGCTGCGCGTCGCCCTCCACACCGGCGACCGGCAGACCGCAGAGGCGTACGCGGCGGAGGCGAGGCGCATGCGGAGCGACGGCGCACCCGTCGTCCGGCACTTCGGCACCTGGATGCTGGCGCTGATGGCCGACCACGAAGGCCGGCCCGACCGCGCCATGGCCGAACTCGACGCGGTGATGGCGTCGCCCGCCGCGGACCGGCCCGCGTACGCCGGCCTGATCGACCCGGCCGACGCCCCGGTGCTCGTCCGCATGGCGTTGCGCGCGGGGCGGCACGAACGGGCCGCGCAGGCGGTCGCCATGGCCGAGAAGCGAGCCGTGCTCAATCCCGACCTCCCGTTCCTCGCCGCCACCGCCGCGCACGCCCGGGGGCTCCTCGACAACGACCTCGCCCCTCTCGTACGCGCCGTCCGGCTGTACGAGGACTGCCCTCGGGTACTGGCCCGGGCGTCGGCGCTGGAGGACGCCGGACGCAAGCTGGCGGCCACCCGCACGCCGGAAGCGGTCCCGTACTTCGAGACGGCCCTCGCGCTCTATGTGCGAGCGGGCGCCGAGAGGGACGTCGCACGGGTGCGCCGGCGCCTGCGGGCCGCCGGTGTCCGCCGGCGGCCCTCGACGACCGGACTCTGCGATGCATGGCCCGAGTTGACGGCCGCGGAGCTACGGGTGGTACGGCTCGTGGCCCGAGGGCTGACCAACCAGCAGGCGGCCGAGGACCTCTCCCTCTCACCGCACACGGTGAGCTCGCACCTGCGCCGGGCCTTCACCAAGCTGGACGTCACCTCGCGCGCCGAGCTGACCCGGCTGGTGAAGCACCGCGACGACGGAGAGTAGTCGCTTCGTATCGCACGCGGGCGTCGTGGCAATGGACGATTCATGCGATGTGCCGACGCCGTCGCCTCCTCAGAATGATCAAGAACCGCGGACTGCGGAAGTCCGCGGGGCAGTTGATCGAGAGAGGAACAGCGCATGACCGCAAGGCCCCAGCGAGCCCGCCCCGGCAGCCCCGAGCTCCAGGCACTCGTCGACGAGCTCGCCGAGCGGCTCGGCCGGTCCGTCGCCGTCGACGACCCGCTGGTCCGTATGATCTGCACCAGCCGCCACTTCGGCGACGAGGACCCGGTGCGCATCGGCACCCTGCTGCAGGGCCGCGCCGACAACGCGGCCATCCGCTACGTCCTCGCCCAGGGCGTGACCCGGTGGTCGAGGCCCGGGTTCATCGACGGCCGTGACGATCTCGGACTGCTGCCCCGGTACGTCGTGCCGCTGCGCGAGCGCGGACATCTCCTCGGTCTGCTCGTGGTGGTCGTGCCCGAGAAGAAGATGGGGGAGGAGGAGACCGCCGCCATCGCCCGGGCCGCGGACGCCATGTCGGCCCAGATGTACGGAGAGCACATCGCCGCCGACTCCCGGAAGACCGACGAGCGGGACCTGGCCCTCGCACTCGTCGGCGCCGACGTCGCCGCACGCACCACCGCCCGTCGGCACGGCAAGGAGCTCGGTCTGCTCGGGGCGGCGGAGCACGTCCTGGTCACCGTCGTCCAGCTGAGCTGCGGGACGGAGCTCGTCCGGCAGTCCGAAGCAGCCCTGTGGGCGGCGCTGGAGGGATTCCGGCAGACGCGCTCCGCCCAGGGCCTCATCGCGATCGGCAAGGAGCGGGCCATGCTGCTCCAGCTCCGCGACCGGCCGCCCGGCCCGGACGAGATCGCCGCCCAGTCCGCTCGCATCCTCGACGAACTCCGCACCTTCCTGGACCCGTCGGCGGCCCCCGTGATCGGCGTCGGAGGCCGGCACCCCAACCTGGACGACGCCTGGACGTCGTACGAGCAGGCGCTCGTGGCGGCACGCGCGGCACGCCGACTGCCCACCCTGAAGAGCATCGGTGACTGGGAGCTGCTCGGGGAACTCGCCGTGCTGCTCCAGCTCCCCGAGCACGCCCTGAACGCCTCCCTGGTCCCGAAGCCGCTCCGCACCCTGAGCGAGGCTCATGGCGGAGACCGCCTGCGGGACACCCTGCGCTGCTTCCTCGAACACGCGGGATCGATTCCCAGGACCGCGGACACGCTGGGAATCCACCGCACTTCGCTCTACTACCGCCTGCGTCAGATCCAGGAGTCGACCGGACTCGACCTCGACGACGGCGCCCACCGGCTCACCCTGCACCTCGGCCTCAGGATCGAGGAACTCCTCGCTCCGGGCGCCGACGGGGCCCTGTGACCCGGACTCGCTTTCGACAAAGCGAGGAGGATCCACGGCCCGATTCCTACAGCTCGCGGTGGTGCGGGCGGCGGGCCCCATTTGATGATGTTCGGGACGGGCGGGGAGGACGTACCGCCTCTGACCAGGGAAGAGTCCATGAAGGAACTGATCACGACGGACGGTGCGCGGCTCGCGTACCAGGACACCGGCGGCGAGGGAGTCCCGCTGGTGATGCTCCACGGCTGGGGCCAGACGCAGGCGATGTTCCGCCACCAGGTCGAGGGGCTGACGCCCGGTCGCCGCGTCGTCACCGTCGACCTCCGCGGCCACGGGAAGTCCGGCAAGCCGCATCACGGCTACCGCATCGCCCGGCTCTCCCGCGACGTGCTCGAACTCGTCGACCATCTCGGTCTCGACCGTTTCGACGCACTGGGCTGGTCCATGGGCGTCTCGGTGTGGTGGAGCTTCGTCGACCAGTACGGGACCGGACGGATCCGGCGCTTCGTCGCCGTCGACCAGCCCGCGGCGGTCGCCGCCGTGCCCTGGATGACCGAGCGGGAACAGCGGGAGTCCGGCGCCATCTTCGACGTGTCGGGACTGCTGTACCTGGGTGCGGCCCTCGCGGGTCCCGAGGGCGACACGGTCCTCGCCGACTTCGTGCGCGGCATGCTCTCAGGCGAACCCGACCCCGAGGTGCTGGCGTTCGTAGCCGAGGAGATCAGGTCGACACCGGCCCACGCGGGCGTACCGCTGCTGTTCGACCACTGCGCGCAGGACTGGCGCGACGTGCTTCCCCGGATCGATGTGCCGACCCTGGTGATCGGCTGTGAGGGAAGCCATGTGCACCCCGATTCGCAGCGCTTCGTCGCCGAGCGGATTCCCGGCGCACGCCTGCACGTCTTCCCCTCCGACGTGGCGAGCTCGCACTTCCCCTTCCTGGAGAACCCGCCGGCCTTCAACGCCGTGGTGGAGGAGTTCCTGGCCGAGGAGCCGGCGAGAGGGGCGTGAACCCGCGCCCGCCTGCACGAACCCACAGCTAGGAATCACCATGACCCTCACCCTGATGTCACGTGCGCCCGAACGGGTGCCCCGGCAGGCAACTGCTCCGACCTCGCCCTCCTCACGCTCGGGGCGGCTGGTCCAGATGCTCTCCGAGATGCCGGACACGAACGACCGGAACCACGTCTACCTCGGCGTCCACGTCCGTGGGCCCGTCACCGTCGTCCACGAGCGTGCCGAGACCCTGCTGGAGCCGAACGACCTGGTCTTCTGCGACCCGGCACGACGGCACCTGCTGCGCTTCGGCGAGGACTGCCAGATGATCTTCTTCCGGGTGCCCCGCTGCTATCTGGGTGTCACGGAGTCGGAACTGGACCAGGTGCTCGGCGTGCCCGTACGCGGCGGGGAGGGCATCGGGGCGCTGGCGTCCGACTTCCTGACCGCGCTCGCCGCCAAGGCCGAGCTCCGCCGGTCCACGATCGGGGACCGGCGCGCCCGCACGGCCGTACACCTCCTCTCCGTCCTGGTCATGGAGCTCCTCGAAGCGGACACGACGGACGCGGCCGACGCCCCCTCCGGGGCCGGCAACGAGATGCTGTCCCGTATCCACGCCCACATCGAAGAACACCTGATGGACCCGGACCTCTCACCGGAATCGATCGCACGTGCCCACCACATCTCCGTCCGGTACCTGCAGAAGCTGTTCCAGAACGACGGCAGCACGGTGAGCCAGTGGGTGCGGCAGCGCAGGCTCGAGTCCTGCCGGTTCGAGCTGGGCCGCTCCACCCGGAGAATCACGATGGCCGCGATGGCACATCGCTGGGGCTTCAGCAGCCCCTCGCACTTCAGCCGCACGTTCCGCGGGGCCTACGGCATGAGCCCCAGCGAATGGCAGGCGCTGGCGACCTCGGCCTTCGCGCCGACGACCGACGACACCCAGGGCGGGCGAAGGCGCTGAGACGCGTGCGCGCCGTCATGCCCGACACCGAGAAGAGAACTCGCATGTGCAACCCCACCGTCGTCCTCGTGCACGGTGCCTTCGCCGACGCGACCGGCTGGATAGGCGTCATCGCGGAACTGCGGAGCAGCGGTATCCCGGTGATCGCCCCGCCGAACCCCCTCCGGGGCCTGGCGTCGGACGCCGCCTACCTCGCCTCCGTCCTGACGCAGGTCGAGGGTCCGACCGTGCTCGTCGGCCACGCGTACGGTGGTGCACTGATCACCGTGGCCGGCGCCGCGGAGAACGTCGTGGGGCTCGTCTACGTGGCCGCCTACGTGCCCCACGAGGGCGAGAGCCTCGGCCGGCTCCAGGGGAGCTTCCCCGACCCTCCGCTGACGGGCAACCTGACGGAGTGGACCTACCCGCTCCACGACGGTGCCCTTGCGGTCGAGGTCACCATCGAGGAGACGGCCTTTCCCTCCGTCTTCGCGGCGGACGTGCCCGAGGATGTCGCCGGCGTCCTGGCGGCGGCCCAACGCCCTCTTGCCGCAGCCGCGTTCACCGAGACCGTAGCCGTGGCGGCATGGCGGACGAAACCGTCCTGGGCCCTGGTGGCCGGGGCCGACCGCACGATCGGCCCCGAGGTCCAGCGCTTCGGCGCCGAACGCGCCGGAGCCGTCGTCGTCGAACTCCCGGAGGCCTCGCACGCCGTCGCCCTCTCCGAGCCCACAAGGGTCGCCGACCTGATCAAGGCCGCGGTCCGAGCGACGAGCTGACCGGCCGACCGGGCCGCCTCGGCCTACGGTTCTGCCCGAATTAGCGCACCTACTCATTCCCCGGGGTAGGGAGGAAAGAGGAGTCGTGCACGGGAAGAAGTCCTTCGGGACCGCTCTGCGCGGTCTGCGGCAGCGAGGCCGTCTGACGACGGAGGAGCCGGCCGAGGCGTCGCGTGTGAGCGCCCGGGCCGCAGCGCGGTCGAGCGGGAGATCGCGCAGGCCAGTGCGTGGAAGAGGCGGGCGTCCGCCCGGCGAGGGACGACAGCCCCGAAAACACCATACTCACAAGCTCGTTGACATCACGCATGACATGTCAACGACGAACGTCACCTTCGTCACCACCGGATACGGGACAGAGCCTTTCGAAGGAGTCTGCTGTCTGCGATGGCGATCTTCGCAGGGATGTCCCTCCGGGTCCGGACGGAGGTGTCCGTCCGGACCCGGAGGGACGGGGTCAGGCGCAGGTGCTTGCGTTGAGTGTGAAGGCCGTGGGGGAGGGGGTTGAGCCGGTGTGGGTCCCCTGGACTCCGAAACTCACAGTCGCGCCGGGGGCGATCGTCCGGTTCCAGTCCGCGTTGCGGGCACTGACGGCGGTGCCGCTCTGGGTGACGGTGGCGTTCCACGAGCTCGTGACGCCCTGGCCGACAGGGTAGGTCCAGGCCAGCTGCCAGCCGTCCACGGCCGTGGGGCCTGTGTTCTTGACGGTGACGTGCGCGGTGAAGCCGGTGCTCCAGACGTTGCTCAGCGTGTACGTCACCGCGCAGGCGGCGGTGGGCGGTTCGCCGCCGGCGGAGGTCCGCTCGGCGGCGTAGGCGGCGAGCCAGGCCAGAGGGGCGTTCCAGTTGACCGCCACTTCGTTGGTCGAGTACGAGTCGATGTGGTCGATGTAGCAGGCCGCGGGGGCGCAGCCGGTCAGTTTCGCCAGTGCTACCGGGTCCTGGAGACCGCTGTTGGGGCCGCCGGCGAGCGAACCGGCCGGAGGGTGCGGCAGCGAGGCGTCCAACTGGTGGGCCCAGAAGCGGTGGTGCTGGTTCTGCGAGGACGTCTCGCCGTAGCCGGTGACGTAGGACAGGCCCAGGGCGTTGCGGCCGAGCAGGTAGTCCATGGTCTCCAGGGCGCCGGCGCGGTAGCGGCCGTCGCCCGTCAGCTCCCCGGCGACGGCCATGACGACGGCGTCGTTGGCGACCTCGCCGTTCGACCCCCAGAAGTAGCCGTCGGCGGGTACGGGTACCGCGTAACCCTGGGCGGCCATCCTGGACAGGTAGCCGTCGGCTGCCGCCGTCACCGACGCACGGACCCGGGCCAGGTCGGACGCCGGCAGTCCGTTGGGGACCGTGGCCAGGACGAGCCGGCCGAGCGCGGCGGTGTCCGCCCAGCCGAAGCCGTACGGGCTGAAGGCATCGGCGGAGGTGTGCCAGGGCGAGGACGTGACCGCGTCCCGGTAGGCGCTCTCGCCGGTCGCCGCGTACAGCTCGGCGGCGGCCCAGTAGAACTCGTCGGTGACCCGCGCGTCCTCGTAGGCGCCGCCGCCCGTGCTGTCGGAAGCCGGCGCGTACACCGCCGGGTTGGCCTTCGCGGCACTCCAGGCCCGGCGAGCGGCGGACATGCAGCGGTCGGCATAGGCGGAGTCGTACGGCCGGAACACCCGGGCGCACTGCGCGGCGGCCGCGGCGAGGTTGAGGGTGGCCGCGGTGGACGGGCGGTGAAGCTCGCGGGGCTGGGCGTCCTGGTCGGGGCGCAGGGGCATGCCCGTCCAGGCCACGTCATGGATCTTGTGGAACGCCATGCCCGCGGACGGCTTGCCGTCGGGCACCTGCATCCGCATGAGGAAGTCGAGCTCCCACCGCGCCTCGTCGAGGACGTCGGGTATGCCGTTGCCACGCTCGGGGACGCGCAGGGTGGAGTCGCCCAGCGCCGCTTCCCCGCCCGCCCGATCCGCCCGCTCGAAGGAGTTGACGACCAGCCAGGTGGAGATGCCGCCGTTGACCACGTACTTGCCGTGGTCGCCGGCGTCGTACCAACCCCCCCTGACGTCCTGGGTGTAGTCGCACACCGTGGCCTGACAGGGGACGGACGTGTCGCCCTTGTTGGGAGCGACGTCGAGGTGTGCCGCCGGGCGCGCGTAGGCGGAACCCACCAGGGAGGCGTCGATCGCGATGCCGCTGCGCTGGTGGTGGAAGAACGCCATCGCGTCGGAACGCAACGTGTCGTAGAGGTTCGCGCGGATGTCGAAGGGAGCGCTGCTGCTGCCGTCCACGGTCACGACGTATCCGGTGCCCGTCTCGCGGTGCGAGGAGAAGTCCGCGACCTGGACGGACTGCCCGGAGGGGGCGTCCGCGCCGCGCGCGACGGTCGAACCGGAGGCGACCACCGTCCCGGAGGCGTTGCGCAACTGCCAGCCGAGTGCCTGCGTCGACGTCGTGACGACGGTGGCGCGCTTCGGCCCGTCGGGCAGGTAGCCGACCTGGTTGACGCGTACGGCGGTGGTCGCCGCCGCCGTGGCGGACGCGCCCGCCACAGCCGGTGCGGACGCGAGGCCGCCGATGAGGAGCGCGCCCGTGAGGAGCGCGGCGGAGAGGCGTGAGGGGTTGCCGAGTAACGAGGTCGTGGTGGGGGGCATGTGCGGCTCCTTCGGGATGTCGCGGGGTGCCGGCAGGACGCAGCGGAGTCGGTGGACGACATGACATGGGAGCGCTCCCATATCGCGCCGCGCGGAACGGAGGTCGAGAGGTCGGGGGACTGGAGCGGAGGCTAGTGACGCCCCGCCGCCGCCGTCAACGGTTTCGACGGCGGAGGGAGCGGGTCTCAGCGGTTGAAGGCCAGCCGCGGTGCCGCGTTGCGGGCCACCGTGTGGGCCTGGGCGGGCCACCAGGTGCCGGCCGGCGGGTCGACGATGCCGTACTCGGGGTCGATCGTGCCGCCGGTGTTGCGCGTACAGCTGCCGTCGGACTCGCCGGGGATCTTGATCCACAGGTAGGCGTCGACGAGCGGGACGCCCGTGTCGGCGGTCGGGCGCGGGCCGAGGCCGCGGCCGGGCGCGTTGCACCAGATCTCCGGGTCGCCGGTGTACTTGCCGGGCTCCGGGGTCCAGGCGCCCAGACCGTTGCGGCTGGTGTCGATGACGAAGTGGTGCAGCGCGTCGACCGGCGGGGTGCCCACGCTCTGGTCGAACCAGGCGTCGGTCCAGCGCCAGGTGGCGGGGTCGGCGGAGTCGACCGCGCCGCCCGGGGTTCCGTCGTTGGGCGCGGCGGGCGAGTAGTACTGCGTGGCGCACCAGTCGGTGTGGCCGCGGGCCCACTCGGGCCCTTCGGTGGCGTACCACATGCACTTGGCGATCCAGGTGCCGTAGCGCGCGTTGTGATCGGTGGGGTGGGTGTTGGACACGTTGAGGGCGAAGCCGTCGCTGTCCCGGACGCCGGCGTCGAGCAGCCGCCGCGCCATGTCGCCGACGGGCCGCCACAGGACGTTGCCCGCGTCGAGGTAGACCGCGGTGCGGCTCTTGGCCTTGATGGTCCTGACGGCGTACGCGAGATCGGCGACGCGGGTCGCCGTGAGCTCGCCGGTCGGGTCCACGGCGGGTCCGCAGTCGCTCGGGAGGAGTGCCAGACCGTCGGGTTCGACCACGACGACGGCCTTGCTGTCGCCGATGCCGGCGGCGAAGGCGTCGATCCACCGCCGGTAGGCGGCGGACGACGCGGCGCCGCCGCTGGAGTACTGCGAGCAGTCGCGGCCCGGGACGTTGTACGCGACCAGGACGGGGGTCCGGTTCACCACGCGGGCCTCGCGGACGAGGGTTCTCACCTTGGCCCGGACCTCGTCGGGCGTGCCCTCGGTGAACCATTCGGCCTGAGGCCAGCTCGCGAGCTTGGCCATGTTCACCGCGTTCGTGACGTCGCCGTTCCCGAGGTCGGTGAGCGCCTGCCTGGCGGCCTTGCTGTGCGGGTCCACGTAGAACTTCGTGGTCGGGGTGAGCGGGGCGGCGGCGGGTGCGGCCTGCGCCTGCCCCTGCGTCGCGGTGAGAGCGGCACAGGCCGCGAGTGCCGCGAGGGCGGCGGTCGCGCGCCGCCGCAGGCTGCGTGGCTTCATGGGTGCTCCTGGTCGGAGGGATGGGGGGAGAGAGGGCCTTTGGCGTGCCGATCGTGTTCCCGTGGCCCGGCGCCCGCCGCGGGGGCGGCGGGCCACAGGAGTCGGTCGTCAGTAGCCGTAGATCATCTTGTAGGCGGCCTCGGGGAGGAACTGGCCGGCCGCGGAGCCGGTCCCGACGCCGCAGTTGCCGTCGGACTCGCCCGGGGCCTTGATCCACAGCAGCATCTCGGCGCCGCCGCCCAGCTGGGTGGGCGTGCCGATGCGGCGGCCGGCCGCGTTGCACCACTCGCCGTTGGAGCCGTTGCCGTTGCGGCTGGTGTCGACGACGAACGGCTTGGTGTAGCCGTAGCGGGCGGCGAGTTCACCGTTGACGGCGTTGCCGTAGGCGGTGTTCTGGGCGGTGGTGTAGTAGTTCGAGATGTTGAGGGAGAAGCCGTGTGCCCGCGGGAGCCCGGCTTCGTGGAGGCGCTGGGCCATCGTCCCCGCGCTCACCCACCCCGGGTTCCCGGCGTCGAGGTAGACCCAGGTGTTGGGGGCCTGGCGGCCGAACTCGGCGAGGGCGCCGCCGATCATGCCCTGACGCTCGCGGATCTGGGTCTGGTTCATGCAGCCGTAGTCCGCGAGGGAGTCCGGTTCGAGGACGACGACGGCCGGGCGGCCGGCGATCCCGCCGGCGAACTGGGCGATCCAGCTCGCGTACGCGGAAGGGGACGAGGCGCCGCCTCCGGAGTGCCCGCCGCAGTAGTCGCGGTGGTAGATGTTGTAGGCGACCATGACGGGCAGCTTGTCGTGGTAGTCCGCCGCCCCGACGTACGCGCCCGCGGCGGTGCCGATGGTGCCGCTCCACGAGCCGAACCAGCGGGCCATGGGCGTGTCGGCGAGGGACGCGTTGATCGCGGGGGCCCGGCCGTCACCGGAGTTGGCGGCGACCCACTTCTTCGCGCTGGAATCGGGATCCACGTAGAACCCGCTTGTCATGCCGGTGGGATCCGCCGCGTGGGCGGACGGGGCGACGGCGAGCGCCAGCGGCAGTGCGGAGAGGGCTGCGACGAGGACGCGGACTCTGCGGCGCATGACGGTACCTCGGTTTCCTGACGGCGGATGCGTCGCCCGGTCTCGTCCCGAGCGGGAGACGCAGTGGGGAAGTGCGGTGGTACGAGGTCCCCCGTGCGGTGGCGCACGGGCGGGGGCGGCAGCACACTCCGGCCGCACAGGAAGTCGCGGGAGCGCTCCCACCGGAAGCGGTCCCAGTCGGCGATCTGCGGGGCCGGGGTGTGGCCGTATCGTGTGGCGCTCCGATCTGGACTGTCAAGTGCCGTTGCTCGATCAGCACTTCACGGGACGAGGGGAAGGGTTTACAGTCCTGAAACTGGTAGCGCTTCCAGTCCTCCAGTGTTCGGACAGGGATCAGGAAGGCAGCTCATGGCGCAAGGCGTGCCGCACCGGCAGTCGACCCTCGACGAGGTGGCCGAACTGGCCGGAGTCTCGCGGTCGGTGGCCTCGCGTGTGCTCAACAACGCCCCGCACGTCAGTCGTGCCAAACGGGAAGCCGTCGAACGGGCCGTCCATCGACTGGGATACGTACCGAATCCCACCGCCCGGGCGCTGGCCACCCGTCAGACCGGTGCGGCCGCCCTGGTCGTCACGGGAGAGGACCCGTCGATCTTCGCGGACCCCTTCTTCGCCCAGGTGATCGTGGGCGCCTCGGCCGCGCTGGAAGACGCCGACCTGCACCTGATGCTGTGTCTGACCGCCTCCGACCGGGGGCGTCGGCGGGTGGAGCACCTTCTCCGGTCGAAGGGGGCCGACGGTGTGATGCTGATGGCGCTGCGCGAGGACGATCCGCTGGCCCGCATGGCGGAAGAGGCGGAGCTTCCCGTGGTGTTCGGCGGACGGCCGGTCGGTCTGGACCCGCGGTGGTACGTGGACGTCGACAACCTCGGAGGAGCGCGCGCGGCGACCGAGTACCTGATCTCGCTCGGCCGGACCAGGATCGCGACGATCTGCGGGCGGCTGGACACCGAGGTGGGACGCACTCGCTACCGCGGCTACCAGGACGCCATGCTGGCGGCGGGCCTCGAACCGTACCCACCGGCAGCCGGTGACTTCACCGAGCCGAGCGGAGCGGTCGCCATGGCCGCGCTGCTGGCGCGCCATCCGGACCTGGACGGAGTGTTCGCCGCCAGCGACAACATGGGGGCCGGAGCCTTGCGCACGCTGCGTGCCGCCGGCCGCCGCGTCCCCGCCGACGTCGCCGTGATCGGCTTCGACGACCTGGCCGTGGCCCGGATCGCCGAGCCGCCGCTGACCACGGTGCACCAGCCCGTAGAAGGTCTCGGCCGTGAGATGGCGCGCATGCTCGTCGCGCTCATCAACGGGCAGACACCCACCCCGCTGATCCTTCCCACGCGTCTGGTCACCCGCGCCAGCGCCTGACGGGCCGTCGTCCGGGACCGGCGGCCGCGCCGTCGCCGCGCTGTGCGCGGCACTGCCCACCCATGCCCGGATCGCGGTCTCCCTCAACCTGCACCACGTCCGCCCGCTGACCGCGGAGCCGGCCGACCTCGGCGCGACCCGCCGCATCGACGCCGTCGCCAACCGCGTCTTCACCGGCCCGATGCTCCGCGGCCGACCACACCCACGGCGAGAGCGGGCACCGTCGTCGACGCTGCCGACGCGCATGGCTACTTCCCCTGGTCCCTGCTCGACGACTTCGGAGCGGGCCCACGGATACGAGAAGCGCTTCGGCGCCGTCCACGTCGACCACGCCACCCGGCTGCGCACCCCGAAGCGCAGCGCCCGCTGGTACGCGAGGGCCATCGCCGGGCATGCGATCCCGGCGATGTGAGCTCCGAGCGCGGGGCCGCTCTTCGGGGGCGCGCGCTCGTCAGGGGCTCTGGGGGCGGAGCAGGACCTTCCCCACGCGAGGATCTCCGCTCTCCGTGAGTGCCATGGCCCGCTCGAACTCGTCGATGCCCAGCTGGTGCGTGACGAGTTCGAGCGGCGTCAGGCGTGCCGTGGAGAAGGCGCTTACGGCGTAGGACCAGGCGCCGGAGAAGGCTCCGAAGGCCGTTCCGACAGACAGTTGCCGAGCGACGACCCGGGCGGGATCGAGTCCCTCCGCCCCCTGGGCCGGGATACCCGTGAGGACCAGGTGTCCTCCCGGCCGCAGCAGGGACGTCGCGGCGCTGGCGGTCGACGTACCGCCCACGGCGTCGATCACCAGGTCGAAGTCCGAGAGACCGGAGGCGCGGTCCCACGTGCGGTAGCTGGTGGCTCCGAAGCGGTGGGACAGATCGGCTCGGTCGGGGTTCGTGCCGACGACCGTCAGCTCGATCGGGGAGAAGGCGCCGAGGAGCTGTGCGGCGAGCAGGCCGAGGGTGCCGGAGCCGATGACGGCCGCTCGTGAACCGGGCAGCGGGCACGCCTTCAGGACGGCGGCGGCCGCACAGGCGGCGGGCTCGAGGAGCGCGGCGGCCGTCAGGTCGGCGTCCGGCGGCAGCGCGTGCAGCAGGCGGGCGGGGAGGACGAGGGTGGGAGCCATCGCGCCGGGGAGGGTGAACCCCGTCTCTTCGTAGCCGGCGGCGCACAGGTTGGTCTCTCCGGCGCGGCAGGGTGCGCAGGTCCCGCAGTTCCGGATCCCTTCTCCCACGACCTTGCGGCCGATCAGGGAGGCGGACACACCCTCGCCCACGGCGGCGACGGTGCCGGACCACTCGTGGCCGGGGGTGACTGGATAGCGGGCGTACGGAGCGGGACGGCGGCCCAGGTAGAAGTCGAGGTCGCTGCCGCAGGCCCCGACGGCGTGGACGTCCACCCGGGCTTCGCCGGGCCCCGGCCGTTGAGGTGTGTGCTCCACGAGGCGATACGTCTCCGGAGCGTCGAGGGCGACAGCCTGCTTCCGGGGACTCACAGGAAGGTGCCCTGGGAGATCGACCGAGTGGAACACATGGGGACACTCCTGCTGTTCGAAATCTCGGGCACTGTTCGAAATTGTGCCGCGACCCTACGGAGGGGGGTGGGTCGTGTCAACGGGCTGCACTCCGGAGGGGTTTGCCCGGAGCCGCACCTGGACGATCTGTGTTAACGCTCACAAGCCTGCGGCCGTATTGCTCGTCGTCGCCGCGCTCCTTCGTGTCGAAAATCAAGTAACGGCCGTACGAACTCTTGAGTTACAACTCTGTTAGCGCTCACAATGACTGGCGTTGACCGGCTCACCAGTCGTCGGGAGCAGACGTTGCACCCTGCCGCCGCCGGTTCAACCACCCCTGCGCAGCCACACCTTCACCGGGCCCGTCCATCTCAGGGCTCCGGCTGGTACGACGCACGTCCCGAGAGGAACCACGACATGGCCCACAGAACCCTCCGCATCATCGCCGCCGCCGCCCTGGCCGGCAGCGTGCTGACCGCTTGCACCACCGAGCCCGCGACGACCGGTACCACCGGCGGCGCCGGCAAGGGTTCCTCCGACGGCAAGCTGGTGCTCGGGTTCGCGCAGGTGGGCGCCGAGAGCGGCTGGCGCACCGCCAACACCAAGTCCGTGCGCGACGCGGCCGAGAAGGCGGGCATCGAGCTGAAGTTCTCCGACGCGCAGCAGAAGCAGGAGAACCAGATCAAGGCGATCCGCACCTTCATCCAGCAGAAGGTCGACGTCATCGCCTTCTCGCCGGTGGTGGAGTCCGGCTGGGACACCGTCCTGAAGGAGGCCAAGAACGCCGGCATCCCGGTGATCCTCACCGACCGCGCGGTCGACTCGCAGGACACCTCCCTCTACCGGACCTTCCTCGGCTCCGACTTCGTCAAGGAGGGGCAGGAGGCCGGCAAGTGGCTCGTGAAGGAGTACGAGGGAACCTCCGAGCCGATCAACGTCGTCGAGCTCCAGGGCACCACCGGCTCCGCCCCCGCCAACGACCGCAAGGCGGGCTTCGCCGAGGCCGTCAAGGGCGACCCCAAGTTCAAGGTCGTCGCCTCCCAGACGGGTGACTTCACCCGCGCCAAGGGCAAGGAGGTCATGCAGGCCTTCCTCAAGTCCCACGAGGACATCGACGTCCTGTACGCCCACAACGACGACATGGCCCTGGGCGCCATCCAAGCCATCGAGGAGGCGGGCAAGAAGCCGGGCACCGACATCAAGGTGATCTCTGTCGACGGCATCAAGGACGCCTTCGTCGCCATGGAGCAGAAGAAGATCAACGTCGTGGTCGAGTGCAACCCGCTCCTCGGCGACCAGCTGATGGAACTCGCCAAGAAGGTCGCGGCGGGCGAGGACGTCCCGCGCCGGGTCGAGACCAAGGAGGGCGTCTTCACGCAAGACCAGGCCGCCACCGCCCTGCCCAGCCGCCAGTACTGATCCACCGCCCGCACGGACCGGGGGCGGCCCTCGCGCCGCCCCCGGACCCCTCAGGAGAGGAGGGCGGATGGCAGCCCCACCCACCCCCCGCACACCCACCCGCGCCGACCGGCCCGTCCTGGAAGCCCGAGGCATCCGCAAGGCCTTCCCCGGCGTCCTCGCCCTCGACGGCGTGGGCCTGCGCCTCTTCCCGGGCGAGGTCCACGCGCTGATGGGCGAGAACGGCGCCGGCAAGTCCACCCTCATCAAGGTGCTCACCGGGGTCCACCCGCCCGACGCGGGAACCGTCTCCGTCGACGGCGGCCTCCAGCGGTTCACCGAACCCCTGGAGGCCCAGCACGCCGGCATCAGCACGGTCTACCAGGAGGTGAACCTGTGCCCCAACCTCTCCGTCGCCGAGAACATCCTCATCGGCCGTGAGCCCCGGCGCCTGGGACTCGTCCACTGGTCGGCCCTCCACCGGCGCGCGGAGCGGCTCATCACCGAGCTGGAACTCGACCTCGACGTCCGCATGCCGCTGAACGCGCACTCCATCGCCGTCCAGCAACTCGTCGCGATCGTTCGCGCCGTGGACATCCAGGCGAAGGTCCTCGTCCTCGACGAGCCCACCTCCAGCCTCGACCGGGACGAAGTCGCCCAACTGTTCACGCTGGTGCGTCGACTCCGCGACCGGGGCGTCGCGATTCTCTTCGTGACCCACTTCCTCGACCAGGTCTTCGACCTGTGCGACCGGGTGACCGTCCTGCGCAACGGCCGCCTCGAAGGCGAGTACCGGATCGACGAGCTGACGCCCGTCACCCTCGTCCACCGCATGGTCGGCAGCGAACTGCGCACCCTGGACGAACTGGCCGACACGTCACACACTGACGCCGTCACCACTCCCGACGCCGTGGACCGCCCTTTCCTGAGCGCCCGCGGACTCGCCAGGGCCGGGTCCATCCAGCCGTACGACCTCGACATCCACCGCGGGGAGGTCATCGGCCTCGCCGGTCTCCTCGGCTCCGGACGCACGGAGGCGGCCCGGCTGCTGTTCGGCGCCGACCACGCCGACGAGGGCGAGCTGCGGATCGACGGCGACCACACCGTCCTGCGCTCCCCGCGCACCGCGATCGGCCACAAGATCGCCTTCTGCTCGGAGAACCGCAAGGCGGAGGGCCTGATCGGCGAACTCACCGTCCGCGAGAACATCGTGCTCGCCCTGCAGGCCGCACGTGGCTGGACCAGACCCCTCTCCCGCGCCCGGCAGGACGAGATCGCCGCCCGCTGGATCGAAGTCCTCGACATCCGCCCGGCCGCCCCCGAGGCACAGGTCCGCAACCTCAGCGGAGGCAACCAGCAGAAGGTGCTCCTCGCCCGGTGGCTGCTCACCGATCCCGAGCTGCTGATCCTGGACGAACCCACCCGGGGCATCGACATCGGCGCGAAGACAGAGATCCAGCGACTGGTGACACGCCTCGCCGCCGAAGGCACGGCGGTCCTCTACATCTCCGCCGAACTCGAGGAAGTCCTGCGGCTGAGCCACCGGGTCGGCGTCCTGCGCGACCACCGCCTCGTCGCCACCCTCCCCAACGACACCACCCTGACGCCCGACCGGATCCTGGGCGCCATCGCCACCGGAGCCACCTCATGACACCACCTGACGACACCGGCGCCGCCGGGCGCCCGGCCCTGGCTCCCGGCGTCCGGCGGCTCACCGGGCACCCCCTGTTCTGGCCCGCCGCCGTCCTCGCCGCCCTGCTCCTCGGGAACGTCGCGCTCACTCACGACTTCCTCGCCGTCCGCGTCCAGAACGGACACCTGTACGGCAGTCTCATCGACATCCTCCAGTTCGGCGCCCCGCTGATCCTCGTCTCGCTCGGCATGACCCTGGTCATCGCGACCCGGGGCATCGACCTCTCGGTCGGCTCGACGGTCGCCATCGCCGGCGCCCTGGCGTGCGAGCACATCGCCACGGCACAGGACCCCGGAAGTCTCTCCACCGTCGTCACGGCGATCGCGACTGCGCTCGGCGTGGCCGCCGCGATCGGACTGCTGAACGGCTTCCTCGTCGCCCGCCTCGGCGTCCAGCCCATCGTCGCCACCCTGGTCCTCATGGTCGCCGGGCGCGGCGTGGCCCAGCTGATCACCGACGGCCAGATCATCAGCGTGTCCAGCGGCGCCTACAAGATGATCGGCGGCGGCTACTGGCTCACCCTCCCCTTCGCCGTCCTGCTCGCCGCCGCTCTCGTCGCCGTCACCTCCCTCGTCACCCGGCGGACCGCGCTCGGCATGCTCATCGAATCGGTGGGCGGCAACCCGGTCGCGAGCCGCCTCGTCGGCATCCGGGCCGCCGGGCTGCTGGTCACCGTCTACGTCGTCAGCGCCGTGTGCGCGGCGGTGGCCGGGCTGATGATCAGCTCCAACGTGTCCAGCGCCGACGGCAACAACGCGGGCCTCTGGATCGAACTGGACGCCATCCTCGCCGTGGTCATCGGCGGCACCGCTCTCACCGGTGGCCGCTTCTCCCTCGGCGGGACTGTCCTGGGCGCACTGATCATCCAGACCCTCTCGACCACGATCTACACCCTCGGCGTACCGCCGGAGACCACCCTCGTCTTCAAGGCCCTGGTCGTCATCGTCGTGTGTCTCGTCCAGTCGCCCGCGTTCCGCGCGCGGCTCTCCCGCAGCCGCCGGCCATCCGGCCCTGACCCGGCCTCCGCCCCCGGCGACGTGGCGGCCCGCCGGCAGGAGGTCCACCCGTGAGCACCGCCCTCAACTCCCTCGCCAAGCCGCTCCACCGGTTCTCGGTACGGCACGCCACCCGCCTGCCGCTCATGGTGACGGCCACTCTGCTGGTCGCGATGTTCACGGCCGGCTCCCTGAACTACGAAGGCTTCTTCTCCGCGCAGGTCCTGCTCAACGTCCTGATCGACAACGGCTTCCTGCTCGTCGTGGCCATCGGCATGACGTTCGTCATCCTCACCGGCGGGATCGACCTGTCCGTCGGCTCCATGGTGGCCCTCTCCACCATGCTGACGGCCTGGCTCGTCGAACAGAACGGCCTGCCGCTCGCCCTCGCGGTGCCCATGGTCCTGCTCGTGGGAGCCGGCGGCGGCGCGCTGATGGGCTGGGTGATCCACGCCTTCGAGATCCAGCCCTTCATCGTCACCCTCGCGGGCATGTTCCTCGCCCGAGGCCTCTGCTACATGATCAGCACCGAGTCGATCTCCATCACCGACCCGACGACCACGCGGATCGCCCAGACCCGGGTGCTCCTGCCCGGCGGCCTGTTCGTCTCGCCCGCCGTGGTCATCGCCCTGGTCGTGCTGGCGCTCGCCTTCGTCGTCCTGCACCACACCCGCTTCGGTCGTACCGTCTACGCCCTGGGCGGCAACGAGTCCTCGGCCCGCCTCATGGGCCTGCCCGTGGGACGCACCAAGATCGTGGTGTACGCCGTGAGCGGCCTGTGCTCCGCCCTCGGCGGCCTGCTGCTGACGTTCTACATGCTGTCCGGCTACGCCCTGCACGCCGTCGGCATGGAACTCGACGCCATCGCGGCGGCCGTCATCGGCGGGACCCTGCTGACCGGGGGCTCCGGCTTCGTCCTGGGAACCGCGCTGGGCGTGACGGTCCTCGGCCTGATCCAGACCGTCATCAGCTTCCAGGGCACGCTCAGCTCGTGGTGGACGCGCATCGTCATCGGCGGCCTGCTCTTCGTCTTCATCCTCCTCCAACGGCTCTTCGGCGGAGCCCGCCACGTGGAATAGCCACTGGCCGAGGACGGATCCCGAGCCGCCCCCGAACACGAACGCGACCCGGAAGGGGCAGGGCCCTCCCTGCCCCTTCCGGCTGTGCCCTCTCGCCGACAAGGAGACTCCATGAACCCGTATCCGCCGCCCCCCTTCACCGGGGTCCCCCCGGTCTGCCGCCCCGACACCTACGCCGGACAACGATGGACCTTCGGCTTCCCCGGCGGGCTCACGGCGGAGGTGCACACCCGTGGCGCCCGCCTCCACGGGCTGTGGGTGCCGGACCGGTACGGCACGTCGGCCGACGTCGTCCTCGCCCCCCGCGACCCGGCCCTGACGGCCACCGCCGCCCGGTACTTCGGCGCCACCGTCGGCCGCTACGCCAACCGCATCGCACACGGCCGGTTCTCCCTGGACGGGAAGTCGCACCACCTGACCACGCAGGAGGACGGCCACTCCCTGCACGGCGGAACCGACGGCTTCGACACCCGGCTCTGGGAAGCCGAGAGCGTGCACACCCCGGAGTGGACCGGCGTGCTCCTGCACCTGCGCAGCGCCGACGGCGACCAGGGCTTCCCGGGAAACCTGGACGTCACCGTCAGCTGTCTCGTCGGCCGCGACAACGAACTCTCCTTCTCCTACGCGGCGGTCACCGACGCCCCCACCCTGGTCAACCTGACCAACCACGCCTACTTCAACCTGGAGGGCGAGGGAGCCGGCGACATCCTCGGCCACGAACTGGCCGTCGCCGCCTCCCACTACACACCGGTCGACGCGGATCTCATCCCCTCCGGCGACCACCGCCCCGTCGCCGGCACCGCGTTCGACCTCCGACGGCCCCTCGGCATCGCCGAGGCCCTCGCCCGCCCCGGCACGGTCGGCGGATACGACCACAACTTCGTCCTGAGCCCCTACGGCGACGGGACACCGCATCGGGCCGCCGTCCTGTACGCGCCGGCCACGGGCCGCCACATGGAGGTGCTGACCACCGAGCCCGGACTCCAGGTCTACACCGCGGGGCAGTTCGACGGCACGGTGCTCGGCAAAAGCGGTACGCACTACGGGGCGGGCGCCGGCATCGCGCTGGAGACCCAGCACTTCCCCGACTCCCCGAACCGCCCCGGTGACCCGTCTCCGGTGCTTCGGCCGGGCGTCGAGTACCGGTCGAGGACGGTCCTGCGGTTCAGTACCCGCGGCTGACCCTCGTACGGACACGTCGACATGGCTGTGCCCGCCGGTGGAGGAACCGGCGGGCACAGCCATGTCCGGAGGGGCGTCAGGCGCCCGCCCTGCGCTTGTTCCACACGTCGAAGCCGACCGCGGCGAGGAGGACGAGGCCCTTGATGACCTGCTGCCAGTCGGTGCCCACCCCGACGAGGTTCATGCCGTTGTTGAGCACGCCGAGGACCAGGCCGCCGATGATGGCACCCAGGACGGTACCGACTCCACCGCTCATCGACGCTCCGCCGATGAACGCGGCGGCGATGGCCTCCAGTTCGAAGTTCACGCCGGCCTTCGGCGAGGCCGCGTTGAAGCGCGCCGCGAAGACGAGGCCTGCGAGCGCCGCGAGCATTCCCATGTTCAGGAACACCGCGAAGGTCACCTTCTTGTCCTTGACCCCGGAGAGCTTCGCGGCGGGCAGGTTCCCCCCGATCGCGTACACGTGGCGGCCGATCACCGCGTTGCGCATCACGTATCCGAAGGCCACGAGCAGCGCGGCGAGGATCAGGAGGACGACCGGGGCGCCCTTGTAGCTGGCGAGCAGCAGGGTGGTGACCAGGACGGCGGCGACCAGCGCCGTCACCTTCAGCGCGAACAGGCCCGTGGGGAGCGTCTCCAGGGCGAACTCCCGCTGCCGGCGACGGTCCCGGAACTCCTGGACGACCACGTAGGCGACCAGGCCGAGGCCGAGGAGCAGGGTCAGGTTGTGGTAGTTGGTCTTCGGCCCCACCTCGGGCAGGAAGCCGTTGGCGACCTTCTGCAGTCCGCCCGGGAACGGGCCGAGGGTCTGCCCCTTGAGGAAGATCTCGGTGAGGCCGCGGAACAGCAGCATGCCGGCGAGCGTCACGATGAACGACGGTATGCCTACGTACGCGATGAAGAATCCCTGGAGAGCGCCGGCGACGGCTCCGAGCAGGAGGGTCAGGAGTACCGCCACGGGCCAGGACACATGGTGCTCGACCATGAGTACGGCTCCGATGCCACCGACCAGTGCCATGAGGGAGCCCACCGACAGGTCGATGTGCCCGGAGATGATGACGATCATCATCCCGATGGCCAGGATGAGGATGTAGCTGTTCTGCAGTACCAGGTTGGAGACGTTGCGCGGCAGCAGGAGGTCGCCGCCCGTCCAGATCTGGAAGAGGAGCACGATCAGGCCGAGTGCGAAGAGCATCCCGTACTGACGCATGTTCCGCCGGACGCCGTCCAGGAGCACCCGGGCCACCGGTGTCCCGGTGGGCGGGGACCCGCTGCCCTGGGCGGCGGGGACGGTCGTTTTCGTGCTGGCGTCGGTGCTCATGCCTGGTGTCCTTCGTCGGATGTGGCGGTGTCCTGCGTCATGAGCCGCATCAGGACTTCCTGGGTGGCGTCCTCGCGGCCGACCTCGCCGGTCAGCCGTCCGGCGGCCATGGTGTAGAAGCGGTCGCACATGCCGAGCAGTTCGGGCAGCTCGGAGGAGATGAGGAGAATCGCCTTGCCCTCGGCGGCGAGACGGTCGATCACGGTGTAGATCTCGTACTTGGCTCCCACGTCGACCCCGCGCGTGGGCTCGTCGAGGACGAGGACGTCCGGTCCGGCGAGGATCCACTTGCTGAGGACGACCTTCTGCTGGTTGCCGCCGGACAGACGGCCGACCGGTTCGAGGACGTTCGGAGCCTTGATGTTCATCGTCCGCCGGAACCGTTCGGCCACCTTGCGCTCCTCGTGCCCGTCGACGATCCCGTGGCGGGCGAGGGCGCCGAGGGACGCGAGCGAGATGTTCCGGCTCACGGAGTCCCCGAGGTCGAGACCGTAGTGCTTGCGGTCCTCGGTGACGTAGGCGATGCCGTGGGCGACGGCCTCGGGGACGGTGTGCGTCCGGACCTCCCGGCCGTCCCTGAGCACAGTGCCCCGCTCGTAACGGCCGTAGGAGCGCCCGAAGACGCTCATGGCGAGTTCGGTCCGGCCGGCCCCCATGAGTCCGGCGACACCGACGATCTCCCCGCGCCGGACCTGGAGCGAGACCCCGTCGACCACCTTGCGGGCACGGTCGAGCGGGTGACGCACGGTCCAGTCACGGATCTCCAGAACGGGTGCGGCGTCGGCCGGGCCCTCGTACGGCGTGCGCGCGGGGAAGCGACTGTCGAGGTCCCGTCCCACCATGCCGCGGATGATGCGTTCCTCGGTGGTGGCCGGGTCCCTGACGTCGAGGGTCTCGATGGAACGGCCGTCGCGCAGGATCGTGACGGAGTCGGCAATGTGGGCGATCTCGTTCAGCTTGTGCGAGATGATGATCGAGGTGATGTCCTGGTCCTTCAGCTCCCGCATCAGGCGCAGCAGCTTCGCGCTGTCCTCGTCGTTCAGCGCCGCAGTGGGCTCGTCGAGGATCAGCAGACGGACGTCCTTCGCCAGCGCCTTGGCGATCTCGACGAGCTGCTGCTTGCCGACACCGATGTCGGCGACCCGGGTCTCGGGGTGTTCGTCGAGGCCGACCCGCCTGAGCAGTTCGGAGGCACGGCGCAGCGCCCCGTGCCAGTCGATGATTCCGCGTCGGGACGGTTCGTTGCCGAGGAAGATGTTCTCGGCGATCGACAGGTAGGGGACGAGTGCGAGCTCCTGGTGGATGATGACGATCCCACGCTGCTCGCTGGCGCGGATGTCCTTGAAGCGGCACGGCTCGCCGTCGAAGAGGATCTCTCCCTCGTAGGTGCCGTGGGGGTGGACGCCGGACAGGACCTTCATGAGGGTCGACTTGCCGGCGCCGTTCTCCCCGCACAGTGCGTGCACCTCGCCGCGCGCCACTGACAGGGCCACGTCGGAGAGTGCCCTGACGCCGGGGAAGGTCTTGACGATGGACCGCATCTCGAGGACGGGGCCTGCCGGAGGCGGGGAGGGGATGCCGGGGGAGGGGGAGAGGGTCACCGGAGGTCGCCGGCGTCGATGTAGCCGGAGTCCACCAGGACCTTCCGGTAGTTCGACTTGTCGACGCTGACCGGGTCGAGCAGGAAGGCCGGAACCACCTTCTTGCCGTTGTCGTACGTGGTGTCGTCGTTGACCTCCGGCTTCTTGCCGTCGAGGACGGCGGTCACCATGTCGGCGGCGACCTGCGCGAGCGCGCGCGTGTCCTTGTAGACGGTCTGCGTCTGCTCGCCCGCGATGATCGACTTCACCGAGGCGACCTCCGCGTCCTGCCCGGTGACGATCGGAAGCGGCTTGGCGGCACTCCCGTAGTCGTCGGACTTCAGGGCGGACAGGATGCCGATGGAGATGCCGTCGTAGGGGGAGAGGACGGCGTCGACGCGGGCCGTGGAGTACGCGGAGGTCAGCAGGTCGTCCATGCGCTTCTGGGCCGTACCGCCGTCCCACCGCAGCGTGGTGACCTGGTTGAGCTGGGTCTGCTGGGAGCGCACGACCAGCTGCTTCTTGTCCAGGTACGGCTTCAGCACCTTCATGGCGCCGTTGAAGAAGTACTTGGTGTTGTTGTCGTCGTTGGACCCGGCGAACAGCTCGATGTTGAACGGGCCCTTCTTCGCGCCGGCCTTCAGTCCCAGCTTCTCGACGATGTACGTGGCCTGGAGCTCGCCGACCTTCTCGTTGTCGAAGGAGGCGTAGTAGTCGATGTGCGGGGAGCCCAGGATGAGCCGGTCGTAGGAGACCACCGGGATGTGGGCGTCGGCCGCCTGCTGGAGGACGTTGGAGAGGGCCTCGCCGTTGATGGCGGCCACGACCAGGGCGTCGACGCCCTGGGTGATCATGTTCTCGATCTGGGCGACCTGCTGGTCGGGGTCGTCCTCGCCGTACTGCAGGGTCGTGGCGAATCCGGCCTTCTTCAGGCTCGCCGTCATGTTCTTGCCGTCGGCGATCCACCTCTCGGAGGACTTGGTGGGCATCGCGATGCCGATGGTGAGGTCCTTCTTGTCCTTCGTCTCCTGGCTGCCGCCCTCGCTGTTCTGCCCGCAGGCGGTCAGCAGCAGGGCACAGCCGGTGGTCACGGCCAGGAGGGCGGATGCGGATCGGAACTTCTTCATGGGGGATACCCATCCCGTCGTCGAGGGCGGCTCCGACCGGGGCGGGCTCGATGGCAGCGCGTGTCCTCGCACCACCGGGACGGCACCGTTCCGGTTGGGGGCCAGGGCGTCGGCACCCTGGTCGAGCTAGATTGTTAGCGCTCACAACGCCGTGATACAAGAGGCGATAAGGTTTTTCTCGCATCGATACACAGCCGTGAGCACGGAGAAGGGAGGCGAACGTGGCGCAGTTCGCGGAAGATGTCCGCCCGCCGACGATGGCCGACGTCGCACGAGAGGCGGGGGTCTCCCACCAGACCGTCTCCAGGGTGCTGAGCGGTCACCCCAACGTGCGCGCGGCCACCCGTGACCAGGTCACCCTGGCCATCGAGCGGCTCGGCTACCGCCGCAACTCCGCCGCACGCGCCCTGGTGACGCGCCGCACGAGGACCCTGGGCGTCATCGCCGTCAACACCGCCCTGTACGGCCCTGCCAGCACCCTGACCGGCCTGGAGGAGGCGGCCCGGGAGGCGGGCTACCTCGTCTCGACCGTCAGCCTGCGCACCGGTGAGGGGCAGGGCCTCAAGGACGCCATCGACCATCTCGCGGCCTGGGGCGTGGAGGGCGTCGTCGCCATCACCCCGCAACGCTCGCACGTGCAGGCGCTCGCCGAACTGGACGCGCCCTTCCCCGTGGTCACCGTGGAAGGCGGTCATCAGCTCGACCTGCCCGGCGTCTCCCTCGACCAGGAGCTCGGCGCCCGCATGGTCACCGAGCACCTGCTCGCCGCCGGGCACCGCACCGTCTGGCACGTGGCCGGTCCCGAGGACTGGCTGGAGAGCGAGGCCCGCACCGCGGGATGGCGCGCCGTCCTGGAGGAGAACGGCATCCGCCCTCCGCGCGTACTGGCGGGGGACTGGAGCCCGCTGTCCGGGTACCGGGCGGGACAGGAGCTCGCCGGACTCGCTCTGGCCCGCCGCGGGGCGACACCGGTCACGGCCGTCTTCGTCGCCAACGACCAGATGGCGCTCGGTGTCCTGCGGGCGCTGCGCGAGGGCGGGATCCGCACCCCCGGGCAGGTCGCCGTCGCCGGCTTCGACGACATCCCGGAGGCCGAGTACTTCCCGCCGCCGCTGACGACGGTCCGCCAGGACTTCGCCGCCATCGGGCGCCGCAGCATCGGGCTCCTGGTGGACCACATCGAGGGCCGCGCCCGGAAGGCCGAGCACCTCCTGGTGCAACCGCAGCTCATCATGCGCGCGAGCACGCGGCCTTCGAACGAGGCCTGACGGGGCGGGCGGCTCCCGGCCGTCGGTGGCAGGCCTGCCGTCGGCCGACGTGTGCGTCCCGGCGTGTCCGCGCGCCGGGACACACGCGCCTCGGCCCGCCCGTCCGCCCGGGCAGCCCTGCGGCCCGCTCGCGCACACGCCCCTGCGGCTCGCTCCGCCTCTGCCCGTCGGCCGTCCCGCCTCCCGCGGGGCAGCTCTTCGGCATCCGTCGAGTGAGCGCTCACTTCCACGGCCCTGATTCCCGCCGAATGTTCGGCAGAACTGCATCCAGCTCTTGTCCAACGAGATTGTGAGCGTTAACAATCAGGGTGCTCCCCTGGCCCGCCCATGACGAGAGAGACGCATCGTGACCCCTCACGCCCCTTCCGGCCCCGCGGCCCGACACCACCCCGAGGCCTGCACCATCGGAGTCGACTTCGGCACCCTCTCCGGGCGCGCCGTCGTCGTCAGGGTCCGGGACGGCGCCGAACTCGGTTCGTCGGTCCACGAGTACCGCCACGCCGTCATCGAGGACCTCCTTCCCTCCACCGAGGCCCCCTTGCCCCCCGACTGGGCGCTCCAGCACCCCGAGGACTGGCGCGACGTCCTGCGCACCGCCGTTCCGGAGGCGCTCGCGGACGCCGGAGTCGACGCGGCCCACGTCATCGGGATCGCCACCGACTTCACCGCCTGCACGGTCCTACCGACCACCCCGGACGGCACCCCGCTCGCCCTGACGCCCGAATGGGCCGACCGCCCGCACGCCTGGCCCAAACTCTGGAAGCACCACGCCGCCCAGGAGCAGGCCGACCGCATCAACGCCCTCGCCCACGCCCGCGGCGAGAAGTGGATCGCACGGTACGGCGGCAAGATCTCCTCCGAATGGCAGTACGCCAAGGCCCTGCAGGTCCTCGAAGAAGACCCCGCCGTCTACGCCGCCTGCGCCCGCTGGATCGAGGCGGCCGACTGGATCGTCTGGCAGCTGACCGGCACCGAGTCCCGCAACACCTGCACCGCCGGCTACAAGGGAATCCACCAGGACGGCGCCTACCCCTCGCCGGACTTCCTCGCCGGGCTCCACCCCGACTTCGCCGACTTCCCGGCCACGCGCCTGGAGCACCCGCTGTCGCCCCTGGGTTCACGTGCCGGCGGACTGAGCGGTCAGGCCGCCCGCTGGACCGGGCTCCCCGAGGGCATCGCCGTCGCGGCGGGCAACGTCGACGCCCACGTGGCCGCCCCCGCGGCGGGCGCCGTGGAGAACGGCCGGATGCTCGCCATCATGGGCACGTCCACCTGCCACGTACTCAACGGTGCCGCCCTCGCCGAAGTCCCCGGCATCTGCGGGGTCGTCGACGGCGGCATCGTCGAGGGCGCCTACGGCTACGAAGCCGGTCAGAGCGCGGTCGGCGACATCTTCGCCTGGTGGCTCCGGCAGGGCGTACCGGAGCACTACCGCGCCGATGCGGAGGCGTCGGGCGAGGACCTGCACCAGCTCCTGACCCGCAAGGCCGCCGACCAGCCGGTCGGCGCGCACGGCCTGGTCGCCCTGGACTGGATGAACGGCAACCGCTCCCCCCTGGTCGACCACCACCTCTCGGGAGTCGTCGCCGGCCTCACCCTCGACACCCGGCCCGAGGACGTCTACCGGGCCCTGCTCGAATCCACCGCCTACGGCACCCGGGTGATCGTCGAAACGTTCGAGGACGGCGGGATTCCCGTGGAGGAGTTCATCGTCACCGGCGGTCTGCGCAAGAACGCGCTGCTCATGCAGATCTACGCCGACGTGCTCCGCCGTCCCGTCTCCGTCGGCACCTCCGAGCAAGGGCCGGCGCTCGGCTCGGCCATCCACGCCGCCGTGGCGGCGGGCGTCTACCCCGACGTCCGCTCCGCCGCGTCCGTCATGGGCAGCGTCCGGCGCCACGCCTATGTGCCCGACGCGGCGCGCGCGGACGCCTACGACGCGCTGTTCGGCGAGTACCGCGCCCTGCACGAGCACTTCGGCACCGGCGCGGATCTCCTCCTGCACCGCCTGCGACGCATCCGTAACACGGCACGCCTCGCCACCACCGGCTGACCCGCCGCCTCGCCTCCACCGACCGGCCGGGGGCGCCGCCCCGCCCCAGGCCACCATCGGCCCGACTTCTCCCACCCGCACCTCCGAGGAGCACACCCGACATGACGCTCACCCAGCCCGACCGCGAGATCTGGTTCCTCACCGGAAGCCAGGGTCTTTACGGC
This sequence comes from Streptomyces sp. NPDC056361, assembly GCF_042262805.1. Lineage (NCBI taxonomy): Bacteria > Bacillati > Actinomycetota > Actinomycetes > Kitasatosporales > Streptomycetaceae > Streptomyces > Streptomyces sp. NPDC056361. The sequence continues at coordinate 36,474 of NZ_JBHJQI010000009.1, read as the reverse complement.
GCGGAGACCCTGGCCCAGGTCGCCGACCAGTCCCGCACCATCTGCGACACCCTCGCCGAGCAGCCCGAGATGACCGTCCGACTGGTGTGGAAGCCGGTCCTCACCGACGCGTCCGCGATCCGCGCGCTCATCCTGGAGGCCAACGCCGACGACCGCTGCATCGGCCTGGTCGCCTGGATGCACACCTTCTCGCCGGCCAAGATGTGGATCGCCGGCCTCGACGCCCTGAGTAAGCCCCTGCTCCACCTGCACACCCAGGCCAACAGCCAACTGCCCTGGTCCACCATCGACATGGACTTCATGAACCTGAACCAGGCCGCCCACGGCGACCGCGAGTTCGGCTTCGTCCAGACCCGCCTCGGCGTCCCGCGCAAGACCGTGGCAGGCCATGTCTCCAACCCCGAGGTCGTCGACCGCATCGCCGGCTGGGCCCGCGCCGCCGTGGGCCGCGCCGAACTGACCACCCTCAGACTCGCGCGGTTCGGCGACAACATGCGCGATGTCGCCGTCACCGAGGGCGACAAGGTCGAGGCGCAGCTGCGGTTCGGGGTCTCGGTCAACACGTACGGCGTCAACGACCTCGTCGCGGTGGTCGACGCCGCCCCCGAAGACGCCGTCTCCGCCCTCGTCAAGGAGTACGAGGACCTCTACGCCCTCGCGCCCGAGCTGCGGCCCGGCGGCGAGCGCCACGACTCCCTGCGCTACGCCGCCCGCGTCGAAGCCGGTCTCCGTGCCTTCCTCGCGGAAGGCGGGTTCCGTGCCTTCACCACCAATTTCGAGGACCTCGGCGGCCTGCGCCAGCTGCCCGGGCTCGCCGTGCAGCGCCTGATGGCGGACGGCTACGGCTTCGGCGGCGAAGGCGACTGGAAGACCTCCACCCTGCTGCGCACGCTGAAGGCGATGGACCACGGCTTGCCCGGCGGCACCTCCTTCATGGAGGACTACACCTACGACCTCACGCCAGGTCGGGAACTCATCCTCGGCGCCCACATGCTCGAGGTCTGCCCCTCGATCACGACGGCCACGCCCACCTGCGAGATCCACCCGCTCGGCATCGGCGGACGCGAGGACCCGGTCCGCCTCGTCTTCGACGCGGATCCCGGTCCGGCCGTGGTCGTCGGTCTCGCCGACATGGGCGACCGGTTCCGCCTCGTCGCCAACCACATCGACGTCGTCGCCCCGCCCGAGCCGCTGCCGAAGCTCCCCGTCGCCCGGGCCGTCTGGCGCCCGCGCCCGGACCTGCGTACCTCCACCGAGGCATGGCTGACGGCCGGAGCCCCGCACCACACCGTCCTGACCACCGCCCTCGGCGGCGAGGAGCTCGAGGACCTCGCCGAGATGCTGCGGACCGAACTCGCCGTCATCGACGAGGACACCACCGTACGGCGGTTCACGCGCGAGCTGCGCTGGAACCAGGCGTACCACCGTCTGGCCCAGAGCCTGTGAGCGCTTCCGCCACCACCCCATCCACCCCCGTGAGGACGGAGCCCTCCGTGAGCACCGCCGTTTCCAAGGAACTGCGCCGGGAGGTGCTGGAGGCCAACCTCCGCATCCCCCGGGCCGGTCTGGCCACCCTCACCTGGGGCAATGTGAGCGGCGTGGACCGGGAGGCCGGCGTCTTCGTCATCAAGCCCTCGGGCGTGGCCTACGACGTGCTGAGCGAGGAGGACCTGGTCGTCGTCTCCCTGTCCGACGGAAGCGTCGTGGAAGGCCACCTCCGGCCGTCCACCGACACGGAGACGCACCGGAGCCTCTATCTGGCCTTCCCCTCCATCGGGGGCGTGACCCACACGCACTCCACCCATGCGGTCGCCTTCGCCCAGGCCCGGTGTCCGATACCGGTGCTCGGCACGACCCACGCGGACACCTTCAACGGTCCCGTCCCGGTCACCGAGGCGCTCACCCCCCAGCAGTGCGCCACGGACTACGAGTACAACACCGGTCAGGTCATCGTGGACCTCCTCGACCGTGACGACACGCGGGCCCGGGAGGTCCCCGGCGCCCTGGTCGCCCACCACGGCCCCTTCACCTGGGGCGCCACCGCCACCGCGTCCCTGGAGCACGCCATCATCTGCGAGGCGGTGGCCGAGATGGCGCTCCACACCATCGCCCTGGGCACGGTCGAACCCCCGCAGCACGTACTGGACCGCCACTTCACCCGCAAGCACGGCCCCGGCGCCTACTACGGCAACCCTCCCTCCGCCTGACAGCACCGAGGGGAGCCAGGATGATCCTGGCTCCCCTCTTTGGCGTGGTGCGGTGGGTCAGGCGCGGGTCCAGCGCTGGTTGGTGCCGTTCCAGCACGAGTACAGCTGGATCGGCGTGCCGTTGGCGGTGCCGCCGGCGGCGGCGTCGAGACAGAGGCCGGACTGGACACCGGCGATGGTGCCGTCGGAGTTGAGGCGCCACTTCTGGTTGTCGCCGCCCCAGCAGCTGTAGATCTGCACCTTGGCGCCGTTGGCGGTACCGGCGGCGTCCAGACACTTGTCGCCGTAGACCCTGAGCTCACCGGCGGAGGTGAGGGTCCACTGCTGGTTGGTGCGGCCGTTGCAGTCCCACAGCTGGAGCTGGGTGCCGTCGGTGGTGGCGGAGCCCGGCACGTCCAGGCAGCGGCCGGAGGCGACGCCCTTGATCGGTCCGGAGCCGGGGGAGGGGGTCGGAGTGGGGTTGGGGTTGGGGGAGACGGCGTTGAGGGCGTTCAGGACGGAGGTGTAGGCGGGCTTCTTGCTGCCGTCGCCGTTGAACAGGAGCGGCGTGTGCTCGGCTCGCCAGGAGTCGGTGTCGCGCACACCCCAGACGGTGATGCCGAGGCAGCGCGGGACGGCCAGGCAGTCGTTGGCCACGTTGGCGTAGGTCGTGCCCGAGGCGCCCTGGATGTCGAGCTCGGTGACGGCCACGTCGACACCGAGGGCGGCGAAACTCTGGAGGGTGGTACGGAAGTTGCTGTTGTACGGGCTGTCGCTGTTGAAGTGTGACTGGAAGCCGACGCAGTCGATCGGCACACCGCGCTGCTTGAAGTCCTTGACCATGGCGTACATGGCCTGGGTCTTGGCCCAGGTCCAGTTCTCCACGTTGTAGTCGTTGTAGCAGAGCTTGGCGGCCGGGTCGGCGGCGCGCGCGGTGCGGAAGGCGACCTCGATCCAGTCGTTGCCGCTGCGCTGGAGGTTGGAGTCGCGCCGGGCCCCCGAAGTGCCGTCGGCGAACGCCTCGTTCACGACGTCCCACTGGGCGATCTTGCCCTTGTAGTGGGTCATCACGCCGGTGATGTGGTTGTTCATCGCCTGGCGCAGCGCGCTGCCGCTGAGGCTCTGCATCCAGCCGGGCTGCTGGGAGTGCCAGGCCAGGGTGTGGCCGCGGACCTGCTTTCCGTTCTGCACCGCCCAGTTGTAGACGCGGTCGCCGGCGGTGAAGTCGAACTGCCCCTGCTGGGGCTCGGTGGCGTCGATCTTCATCTCGTTCTCTGCCGTCACCGAGGTGAACTCGCGGGCCGCGATCGACGTGTACGTTGCGTCGCCCAGCCTGCCCGAGGCGATGGCGGTACCGAAGTAGCGGCCGCTCTGCGCCGCCGCGGCGCCGAGCGTGGTCTCGGCCGCCTGCGAGGCCGGCGCCGCAAGGACGGTGGCGGACCCTAGAGCGCCGACGAGGAGCGCCGCGAGCAGGCCGCCTCTTTTCCGGCGAACCGTGGACGGGGTAATGGCGTGGGAATGCATGGGTGGACCTCCGGTAAGGGAAATCGCGGGTGGGGGAGAGCGCGCGGCGGAACGAATCCGCGACGGCGATGTACGCGTCCGTGAAATGGGACTGCGGAAAATGGCGGTGACGCCTCGGAATCAGTGTGGAAATACGGCATGGACCTGTCAATGGTTTCGAAGATGTTTCGGAGACATCGGCCGTTCGTCAGGCCCGTCACGGCATTTCATTGGAGCGAAGACAAAGCGGTCCCTGCCGAAAGTGTTTCGACGGGGACCGCTCTCGTGAGGAAGTGATGGGTCAGTTCGGATAGGTGATGTCGAACCACGGGAAATGGGCCTGGTTCGTGGACGGGTGGCCGTCGGCGGTTGCGTACAGGCCGAGCTGGACGCCGGTGAAGAGCGGCGTGAGGAAGGTGGCCTCGACGGTGGCCAGCTCCTGCCAGGGGCCGTCCGGCGCCGCGTGGACGAAGGTGTGGCGGAAGCCGCGGATGCGGACCCCCAGGCGAACGGGGCCCGGGGAGAGGGGGACGCGGATCAGGACACCGTGCCCCTGGCGGAGGACGAGTCCCTCCGTGGTGCGCAGGAGGAGGAGGTGGGCGTCGTCGTCGACGACGACGGCGAGGCCGGCCTGTTCGCCCGGCGCGGCGGGAGCGAAGCGCAGCTCGGTGGACACGTCGCAGTCGGGCTGTTCTTGGGGGCGGACCAGAAGGGATGGGGTCGTGAAGTCGCCGAGGCGTTCCGGGCGGAGCTTGAGCCGGAGCCCGTCGCCGGTGGTCCAGAACGGCGCGCGGGGCGTGCGCAGGGTGCTCCAGTCGGGGGCGAGGGTGGCGAAGTCGTCGCGAAGGGGCCGGGGAAGACCCTTGTGTTCGACGGGAGAGAAGGACGGCCAGCCGTCGTGCCAGGCGACCCGGCTGAGGAACGTCTCGCGGCCGAGGGCGGAGCCCGGGCGGACGCCCAGGAGGACGGCCCGCCAGTCGCCGTACGGCGTCTGCACGAGGTCCGCGTGCCCGGTACAGGTCACCGGGCCCTTCGGGACCGGGGGCAGTACCGGGTTGTCGGGGGCGCCCTCGTAGGGACCGGTCACCCTGTCGGCGCGGGCGGCCACCACGCTGTGGTCCACATCGGTGCCGCCCTCCGCGGTGAGCAGGAGGTAGGTTCCGTCGATCCTGTAGAGGTGAGGGGCTTCCGCCCATCGGGCGGCCGGGTGGCTTCCCGACCACAGGACGTACTCGGGTCCCGTGAGCCGCCGTTCGAGGGGAAGGTATTCGCGCATCCAGATCTCGGTGAGGCCGGCGGACTCGTCCCGTACGCGGGAGGCGGTGAACCAGGCCCGGCCGTCGCCGTCCGGCCCGTCGTCGAAGAACAGCGACGGATCGAAGCCCTCGCCCTCCAGCCAGTACGGTTCCGACCACGGCCCGGCGGGGTCGGTCGCCGTGACGACGAAATGGCCGGGGCCGTCCATCAGCGTGCAGACGAGGTGGAAGAGCCCGTCATGGTGCCGGATCGTGGGCGCGAACAGGCCGCGTGAGGGCTCGCACCCGTCGAGGTCGAGCTGGGACGGCCGGTCAAGGGCGGAGCCGAGACGCCGCCAGCTCACGAGGTCGCGGCTGTGGAACACGGGAAGCCCCGGGAACCACTCGAAGCTGGACGTCACCAGGTAGTAGTCCGAGCCCACGCGGCAGACGGACGGGTCGGGCCGGAACCCGGACAGCACGGGATCACCGAACGACGTGGTCATGGCATCGTGTCAATCTCGATCGGAACGGACAGGACACGGTCGGCCGCCGGGTGCCGTACGGGGCCGTGGAGGACGAAGGACCCCTGGAGCGGAAGATCGCCGCTGGACCGTCCGACGGCCACGCCGATCTCTCCGGGCTCGACTCTCCTGCGCAGGTCGATCCCGGTGAAGGAGGTCCGGTCGGCGTGGACGGAGAAGGTGATCCGGGCGGCCTTGCCCGGCCGCAGCTCGACCCTGCCGAATCCGGCGAGCCAGCGCCGCGGCCGGACGACGGACGCCTCGGGGTCCGAGAGGTACAGCTGGACCACCTCGGTCCCGGCCACCTCGCCGACGTTGCGGACGGTGACCGCGACCGACACGGTTCCGTCCGTCGGGGCGACGGGATCCACCGCGAGATCCGCGTAGGCGAAGCTGGTCCAGCTCAGCCCGTGTCCGAACGGGAACAGCGGAGTCGGGTCCACCGAGCTCCAGTCGGTGCGACCGCCCAACGTGGAGTGCAGATAGGTGCCGGGCTGTCCGCCGGCCTGGCGGGGGATGGAGACCGGAAGCCGCCCGGACGGCTCCGCGGCCCCGCTGATGATCCGTGCCAGCGCCGTCCCGCCCTCCTCGCCGGGGAAGAAGGCCTGGACGACGGCCGCCGCGCGCTCAGCGAGCGCGCCGAGCGCGTAGGGCCGGCCGGAGACGAGGACCAGGACGGTCGGCACCCCGGAGTCGAGCACGGCGGAGGCGAGTGCGGCCTGGTCGCCGGGCAGGTCGAGGGTCTCGGCGTCGCAGCCCTCTCCCGAGGTGCCCCGGCCGAACATGCCGGCCCGGTCGCCGAGTACCAACACATTCACCTCTGGATCGTCCTCGGTGACCGTGAACCCGGCGGCGGTGAGCGTCTCGCGGAGCGTCGGGATCTCCACCCCGGGGTCGCCCGGCAGCGCGACATGGTTGGGGAAGGAGTAGCAGCCGAGGAAGGAGTGGGGGTCGTCGACGTACGGCCCGGTGACCGCGACCCGGCACGGCCGCAGCGGCAGGATGCCGTCGTTGGCGAGCAGCACGGTGGACCGTTCGGCCAGGGTCCTGGCCAGCGCCCGGTTCTCCGGCGGGTCGAGGTCGATCGGCTCTGGCTTGACGGGTTCCCATTCGGGGTCGAGCAGGCCGAGTTCGGCCTTCTGCAGAAGGACCCGCTCCGCGGCTCGGTCGACGAGCTCCTCGGGCACGTCTCCCGACCGTACGAGCGCGGTCAGCGGCTCGCCGTAGCAGCGGGCCGTGGGCAGCTCGACGTCGATTCCGGCGGTCAGCGCCAGCGCGCTGGCCGCGCCGCGCGATCCGGAGACGCCGTGCCGGGACTCCAGGAAGGAGACGGAGTAGTAGTCGGCGACGACGACACCGCCGAAGCCGAGCTCGTCTCTGAGCAGCCCGGTCAGCAGCCGCTCGTCGGCGGCGACCGGGACGCCGTCCACGTCGGTGTAGCTGTTCATCACCGACCGGGCGCCTCCCTCACGCAGCGCCCGTACGAAGGGCTCGACCAGCACGTCGGCGAACTCGCGCGGCCCCACGGCGACGGGGGCCATGTTCCGGCCGCCGCGCGAGGCCGAGTACCCGGCGAAGTGCTTGAGCGTCGCTACGACGCCGGCGCCCTCCAGGCCCTGTACGTAGGCGGTCCCGATCGTCCCGACGAGATAGGGGTCCTCGCCGATGCACTCCTCGGTCCTGCCCCACCGGTAGTCGCGGACGACGTCGAGCACCGGAGCGAGCCCCTGGTGGACGCCGACCCGCCGCATCCCCTCGCCGATGGCGGCGGCCATCCGCCGTATGAGCTCGGGATCGAAGGATGCGCCCCACGCGAGCGGTCCTGGGAAGACCGTGGCCCCGAGCGTCATGAAGCCTGTGAGGCACTCCTCGTGAGCGAGGGCCGGGATGCCGAACCGGCCGGCTTCGATCACCTGCCGCTGGAGTGAGGCGAGCCGTTCCATTCCGGTTTCCGCGGTGATCGGCGCGGTTCCGTACACCCGGGTGAGCTGGCCGAGCCCATGTCCGATGATGTCGTCGAGGCCCGGAGCCGGCTCGCCGGAATCGTCCTCCATCGGCGCCACAGGCGCTCCGGGATCGGAGGGCAGGGCCCAGAAGCCGGCCAGTTGCCCCGTCTTCTCCTCCAGCGTCATCCGACTCAGCAGATCGGCCACTCGCACGGAAGCGGGCAGGAGGGGGTCACGCCAAGGCTCGGTCACGGGGTTCTCCTAAAGACGGGGCGGGGCGGTGGAGACGCGGACCTTGAGTTCGGTCGAGAGCTCCACTCGGGGGCTGACCAGGGGCTGGTCCTCCAGGAGCTGGAACAGCGTGCGGGCGGCGACGCGGCCCATCTCCTCCAGCGGCTGGCGCACCGTCGTCAGCGGGGGTGACAACCAGTCGCACATCGGCAGGTCGTCGAAACCGACCACACTGAGGTCCTGAGGGATGCTCAGTCCGGCCTGTCGGGCCGCCTCGTAGACACCCATCGCCTGCTGGTCGCTGCCCGCGAAGATGGCGGTCGGCGGCTCGGGCAGGGCGAGCAGCTCCTGAGCGCACCGGAATCCGCCCTCGTGCTGGAAGTCGCCGAACCGGATCAGGTCGCGGTCGACCTCGACCCCGGCCCGCTCCAGGGCTGCCCGGTAGCCGTCGATGCGGGCCTGGCTGCAGAGCATCTCCTTGCGCCCGCCGATCGCGGCGATCCGGCGGTGCCCCAGCTCCAGCAGGTGTTCGGTGGCCGCGAGGCCGCCGCCCCAGTTGGTCGCGCCGATGCTCGGTACGCCGTTGTCCGGCAGGTCGATCGGGTCGATGACGACCAGCGCCACCCCGCCCCGCTCGACCTGGGCGCGCTGCGCCTGGGTGACCGAGGCGGTGACGAGGATGACGCCGTCGCTGTGGTGCTGGACCGGTAGCGCGGACCAGCTCGACGGCGTGGCCTCGCCCGGTGGGACGAGCGACACCACGGTGCCGACGCCCCGCTGGGCGCACTCGGCCTCGACGCCGCGCAGGATCTCCACCGCCCAGGCGCTGTCCAGACCGCCGATGATCAGGTCGACGAGGCCCGATCTGCGGGCCCTGTTCTGCCGGCCGGGCTGGAGGTAGTTGTGGGCCCGCAGCAGGCCCTCGATCCGTTCGCGGGTCGCGGGCGCGACGTCGGAACGGCCGTTGATCACCTTGGAGACGGTGGCCTGGGAGACCCCCGCCTCCGCGGCGATGACCGCCAGAGTCGCACGCTGCTCGCTCAACTTTTCTCCTCCTCGACGCCGTGGGCGACGATCGGTATCGCAAACTTTCGAAGAGTTTCTGGGCGGCGTGACGGCTTGTCAAGCCCAGGTTCCCAGTGGGTTTCCGAGATAAATCGGTGAGAAGTCTTGACCGTGCCGCCCGGCGTTCCTAGTTTGTGGCACCACGGAATTCGAGAGTATTTCGAAAAAGTTTCGAGCACGGGACCGGCATGAACCCGGCAGCGGCTCGGCATCGAACCCGGCATCCCCCCTCACGGAGGTCCCATGGCCAGCACCGTCCCGAGCCGACGCAGCTTCCTGGCGCTCGCGGGCTTGACCACCCTGTCCGTCGCCCTGACCACGGCCTGCGGGGCCGACGAGTCGGGCGGCAACCTGTCGGCCGACGGCAAGGTGACGTTCGAGTGGTGGAACATCGCCACGACGGAGCCGGGCAAGTCCCTCTTCCCGCAGATCTCCACGGCGTTCACGACCGCTCACCCGAACATCGCGATCAACACGACCTCGTTGGAGAACGAGGCGTTCAAGTCCAAGCTGGCCGCCACCACTTCCTCGGGCAAGCTCCCCGACGTCTACCAGACCTGGGGCGGCGGCGTGCTCCAGCAGCAGGTCGACGCGGGGCTCGTCGAGGACCTCACCGACCTCCTCGACTGGTCGTCCCGGCTCACCCCGGTCTCGCTCCAGGCCTACCAGATCGGGGGCCGCACCTACGGAGTGCCGTACGACATCGGCATGGTCGGCTTCTGGTACAACAAGAAGCTCTTCGCCAAGGCCGGGATCACCGCTCCGCCGGCCACCTGGGCCGAGTATCTCGGCGTCGTGAAGCAGCTCAAGGCCGCGGGCATCACCCCGATCGCCCTCGCCGGCAAGGAGAAGTGGCCGGGCCACTACTACTGGGCCTACCTCGCGATGCGCGTCGCCGGCCTCCCCGCCCTGCAGAAGGCCGCGACCACCAAGGACTTCACCGACCCCGGCTTCGTCAAGGCGGGCGTCCACCTCAAGGAACTCGTCGACCTCCAGCCGTTCCAGCCGGGCTTCCTCGGCGCGGGCTACGCCACCCCGGGCGGCCAGGCCGCGACCGTGGGCAACGGCAAGGCCGCCATGGAGCTGATGGGCCAGTGGGGACCGTCGGTGCAGAAGGACGCGGGCGCCGACCTCGGAGCGGACCTGGGCTTCTTCCCCTTCCCGACGGTCGACGGCGGTGTGGGGCAGGCGACCGAGGTGTTCGGCGGCGGCGGTGGCTTCGCGCTGCGCAAGGGCGCCCCGAAGGAGGCCCTGGACTTCCTGAAGTTCTTCGTCCTGGACAACGAGTCCAAGCTGCTGGCCTCCAACGGCTACCTCCCGGTGGTCAAGGGCGCGGAGAGCCGGCTCACCGACGCCAACAAGAAGGTGGTGGCCGAGAGCCTGGTCAAGGCGACGGGCTTCCAGCTCTTCCTCGACCAGGCGTACCCGCCGGCGGTCGGCCAGGAGGTCAACGACAGCGTCGCCGACCTCATAGCGGGCAAGAAGACGCCCGAGCAGGTCACCGCGTCGATCACCGAGGCTGCGAAGAGTGCCTAGCTCCGTGTCCACCCTGACGAAGGAACGGACGGAGGAGGCCGTGCCCGCGCGCCCGCCGCTCCAGACCCGGTCGGGCCTGCGCCGGTGGGGAGACTGGGCGTCGGTTGCCTGGTTCCTCGTCCCGGCCCTGGTCCTCTTCCTCGTCTTCGTCCTCGCCCCGATCGTCGTCGCCGTCTGGACCGGCTTCTTCAAATGGGGCGGGATCGGCCCCATGGACGACTTCGTCGGCCTCGCGAACTACACCAAGCTCTTCGACGACCAGGTCTTCCTCGGCGACCTGGGGCGCGGCCTGTACCTGATCCTCATGTCGGTCCTGGTGCAGCTGCCGTTCGCCCTGTTCACCGCGGTCCTGCTCAACCAGAAGCTCCGTGGCCGGGCCGTCTACCGGATGCTGTTCTTCGCGCCGTACATCCTCTCCGAGGTGGTCACGGCGGTCCTCTTCACGATGATCTTCCTGCCCGGCGCCGGCATGGCCGACCATCTCGCCGGCCTCCTGGGCCTGGAGGGTCTGCAGGGCAAGTGGCTCGCCGATCCCTCGACGGTCATGCCGACCCTGTTCGTCGTCATGATCTGGAAGTACTTCGGCTTCCACATGATGCTGTTCCTCGCCGGGCTGCAGAGCATCCCGTCCGAGATTCTCGAAGCCGCCTCCATCGACGGCGCCGGCGCCTGGCAGCGCTTCCGGCACATCACGCTGCCGCTGCTCGGACCGACGATCCGGATCAGCGTCTTCCTGTCGATCATCGGTTCGATCCAGCTCTTCGACCTCGTCTGGGTCATGACCGCGGGTGGGCCCAACCACTCCTCGGAGACGATGGCGATCGCGATGTTCCAGTTCGGGTTCAAGCGGTACCAGGTCGGATACGCCAGCGCGATCAGCGTGGTGCTGTTCATGATCAGCCTCGTCTTCTCGCTCTTCTACCAGCGTTACGTGCTCCGCCGCGATCTGAGCGGGGCCGTCACTTCGGGAGGTGACCGATGAACGCCCGTCGGACGGTACGCGGCCTCTCGCTGCACGCCGTGGTCTGGCTGATCGCCGCGTTCGTCGCCGTACCGCTGCTCTACGCGGTGATCTCCGGCTTCAAGAGCACCGCGGAACTGACGAACAATCCTTTCGGGCTTCCGCGGCAGTGGAAGATCGGCAACTACATCGGAATTCTCGGCGACGGCATGTTCTGGCGGCAGATCGCCAACAGCGCGGGCATCGCGATCGGTACGACGGTCTGCACCGTAGTGGCCTCCGCGATGGCGGCTTTCGTCCTGGCCAGATATGCCTTCCGTGGAAGGGAGTTGTTCTATACGCTCTTCACGATCGGGCTGATGTTCCCGTTCGCCGTGGCCGTTCTGCCGCTCTTCCTCATGCTGCGCACCTTCGGCCTGCTCGACAATCCGCTCGGAGTCATCCTCCCGCAGGCGGCTTTCGGGCTCCCCATGACGATCGTGATCCTGCGCGGTTTCTTCCGGACCGTCCCGGCGGAGATCGAGGAGGCCGCCACCATGGACGGCTGCTCGAAGTTCCGTTTCTTCTGGCGGATTCTGTTGCCGATGGCGCGTCCGGCGCTCGGTACGGTCTCGGTGCTCGCGGTCGTCGCGAGTTGGAACAACTTCTTCCTGCCGCTGCTGGTGTTCAGCGATCCGAAATGGCAGACGATCCCGGTCGGCGTCCAGCAGTTCCAGGGCCAGTACTCGACCGACTTCGCGCTCGTCCTCGCCTACATCGTGCTCGCCATGGTCCCCGCCCTCGCCTTCTACGCCGTCGCCGAGCGCCAGCTGATCGGTGGCCTCACCGCCGGCGCGACCAAGGGCTGACCGTACCGCGCGACCAAGGGCTGCCCCGTACGCACCACCAAGGGCTGCCCCGTACGCACCACCAAGGGCTGACCCGACCCGCGCGCCCTCCTTCCCTCCCCGAGGAGACCCAGTGAAACGTCTGACCGCCTTGGCGGCCGCCGTATTGTTAGCGCTCACATCGCAGGTGGCCGCCGCCGAACCCGTACCGTCGGCGGCCCACCAGGCCGCCCCCGTTCGACCCGCCATCGACTTCCGGGCCGCACTCCAGCCCATCGACGGCTTCGGCTTCTCCATGGCCTTCCAGCGCGCCGACCTACTGCAGGGCGCGCGAGGCCTCAGCCCTGCCAAGCAGCGCGAGGTGCTCGACCTGCTGCTCAGCAAGGAGAAGGGCGCGGGCCTGTCGATCCTGCGCCTGGGCATCGGGTCCTCGACCGACCGGGTCTACGACCACATGCCGACGATCCTGCCCGCCGACCCCGGCGGGCCGGACGCCACACCGGAGTACATCTGGGACGGCTGGGACGGCGGCCAGGTCTGGCTCGCCAAGGAGGCCAAGGCGTACGGCGTCAAGCGGTTCTACGCCGATGCCTGGAGCGCGCCGGCCTTCATGAAGACCAACGGCAGCGAGGACAACGGCGGCGAGCTCCTGCCCGCATGGCGTCAGGCCTACGCGAACTACCTCGTCCAGTACGCGAAGTTCTACGAGCGCGAGGGCATCGACATCACCGATCTCGGATTCACCAACGAACCCGACTGGACGGCGACCTACGCCTCGATGCGCTTCACCCCCCAACAGGCCGTCGACTTCCTCAAGGTGCTCGGACCGACCGTCCGCGCCTCCGGACTGAAGACGGGCGTGGTCTGCTGCGACGCCGCCGGATGGGACCGTCAGGTCGCCTACACCGAGGCCATCGAGGCGGACCCGGAGGCCGACAAGGCCGTGCGGACCGTCACCGGCCACCGCTACAGCGGTGCGACCACTGTCCCGCAGCCGACCGACAAGCACGTGTGGATGTCCGAATGGTCACCGGACGGCACCACCTGGAACGAGAACTGGGACGACGGCAGCGGCTACGACGGCCTCACTGTCGCCGCCGACATCCAGAACACCCTGACCGTCGGCAACGCCAACGCCTACGTCTACTGGACCGGCGCGTCCCTCGGCGCGACCCGGGGCCTCATCCAGCTCGCCAACCCCGGCGACGACTACCGGGTGTCCAAGCGGTACTGGGCCCTGGCCGCCTTCAGCCGGTTCATCCGCCCCGCCGCCGTCCGCGTGCCGGTCACGGACGCCGACCCCGCCCTGCGTGTCACGGCCTTCCGCAACCCGGACGGCAGCCGCGTGATCGAGATCCTCAACACCGCGACCACCGAGAAGTCCGCCGAGTTCACCCTCCGCGGCGGACACGACCGGCACCCCGACGGCTACGTCACCGACGAGACCCGCTCGATCACCCCGGCCGACGTCGCCTCCACACACGGCACGACCCTCACGGCCAGGCTCGCCCCGCGCGCACTCACCACGATCGTTCTCGACTGACCCGTCGTTCTCGACCGACTCGCCCATCACCCGAGGAGCCACCCATGTCCAGGCCCATGTCCCGGCATCTGATCGCCCTCTCCGCGGCCGTCTGCCTCGCCGCCGGCCTCGCCGCCACCCCCGCGACCGCCGAGCCCCGCCCCAAGACGCTCGCCGAACTGGCGAAGAAGCACCACAAGTACTTCGGCTCGGCCACCGACAACCCCGAGTTCACCGACGCCGCCTACCTGAAGCTCCTCGGCAGCGAGTTCGGCCAGACCACCCCCGGCAACGCCATGAAGTGGTACGCCACCGAGCCCAAGCCCGGCGTCTTCGACTTCACCGCCGGCGACGAGGTCACGGCCTTCGCCAAGGACCACCACCAGAAGGTCCGCGGCCACACGCTCGTCTGGCACAGCCAGCTCCCCGCCTGGCTCACCGACCGCACCTGGACCGCCGACGAGCTGCGCCCCGTCCTCAAGAACCACATCCAGACGGTGGCACGGCATTACAAGGGCAAGGTCATCCACTGGGATGTCGTCAACGAGGCCTTCAACGAGGACGGCACCTACCGCGAGTCGATCTTCTACAAGACGCTCGGCCCCGGCTACATCGCCGACGCCCTGCGCTGGGCCCACGAGGCCGACCCGCACGCCAAGCTGTACCTCAACGACTACAACGTCGACGGCATCAACGCCAAGAGCGACGCCTACTACAACCTGATCAAGCAGCTGAAGGCCGACGGCGTCCCGGTGGAGGGCTTCGGCCTCCAGGGCCACCTGGCGCTCCAGTACGGCTTCCCCGCCGGCGTCCAGGAGAACATCCAGCGCTTCGCCGACCTCGGCGTCGAGGTCGCGATCACCGAACTCGACATCCGGATGGAGCTCCCGGCGACACCGGAGAAGCTCGCCACCCAGGCCACCTGGTACGCCGACTACGTCAAGGCCTGCCTGGCGGTGGAGAAGTGCGTCGGCGTCACCGTCTGGGACTACACGGACAAGTACTCGTGGATCCCCGGTGTCTTCCCCGACGAGGGAGCGGCGCTGCCCTACGACGAGAACCTGGAGCCCAAGCCCGCCTACCACGCGATCAGGAAGGTGCTGGGCGGATGATCAGGACGGCGATCGTCGGTGCGGGCGGGATCGCGGGCATCTGCCACGTACCCGCCCTCCGGGCGCAGGCACACCGGGCCGAGATCGTGGCCGCCGTCGACGTGGACGCCGTGCGTGCCGAGGCCTTCGCGGCCGAGCACGGCATCCACGCCGTCCACACCGACCTCGACGCGATGCTCCGGGAGGAGCGTCCGGACCTCGTGCACTTGTGCACGCCGCCGTACCTGCACGCCGAGCAGGCCGTGGCCTGCCTGGAAGCGGGGGCGTGGGTGTGGTGCGAGAAGCCGGTGGCCCTGTCGCTGGCGGAGCTCGACCGGATCCACGCCGCCGAGGCGACGGCCGCCGCGGGCGCGGTGTTCCAGCACAGGTACGGATCGGGCGCCCGGTACCTGCGCGACCGCGTCGCCGCCGGGACCCTGGGCCGCCCACTGGTCGCGCAGTGCGTCACGGCCTGGTACCGCGACGACGCCTACTACGACGTGCCCTGGCGCGGCACCTGGCGGAGTGAGGGCGGCGGCCCGACGCTCGGCCACGGCATCCACCAGATGGATCTGATGCTCGCGGTGCTCGGCCCCTGGGCCGAGGTGCGCGCGATGGCCGGCCGCCTCGAACGGGACGTCCAGACCGAGGACGTGTCCACAGCCCTGGTCCGGTTCGAGAACGGAACCATCGCGACGGTCGTCAACAGCGTCCTCTCGCCGCGCGAGGAGAGCTACCTGCGGTTCGACCTCACCGACGCCACGGTCGAGCTGCGGCACCTGTACGGCTACTCCAACGCGGACTGGACGTTCACCGGCAGGACGCCCGCCACGAAGTGGGACCCGCCGGACGACCTGCCCAGCTCGCACACCGCCCAGCTCGCGGAGTTCCTGGACGGTTACGAGGCCGGGCTCCGGCCCGACCTCGGCAGGCTCACCATGGAACTCGTCACCGCCCTCTACAAGGCCGCGATCACCGGCCGGCCGGTCCTGCGCGGGGAGATCGACGCGGCCGACCCCTTCTATGACTCGCTCCACGGAGGACGACCGGAGGTGTTCCGATGACGTTCGAACTCCTCGAAGAAGAGGACGCGCTGACCGTCCGGGCGCGCGGCACCGATCTCTTCCGGTACGTGCACCGGCCGGTCATGGACCCCTTCGAGGCACCGAAGCCGTACCTGCACCCGGTGCGCACGCTCGCCGGTCAGGTGGTCACCGGATACCGCCCGAATGACCACCGCTGGCACAAGGGCGTCCAGTTCACGGCGTCATGGGTGTCGGGCCAGAACTTCTGGGGCGGCGGCACCTACCTGCGCGGGCAGGGCTACGTGGACCTGCCGAACCTCGGCACGATGCGCAGCCTCGCCGTATCCGCCGAGACGGATCACGACCGCGCCGTCATCACCGAGCACCTCGCCTGGCACACGATGGCCGGCGGGCACTGGATCGACGAACGCCGCACGCTGACCGCGTGCGACGTCGAGGCCGACTCCTGGACCCTGGAGGTCACCACCGCGCTGACCAACGTCCACGGCACCGACCTGGTGTTCGGCAGTCCCGGCACACAGGGCAGGGAACTCGCCGGGTACTCCGGCCTGTTCTGGCGCGGCCCGCGCGAGTTCACCGGCGGCGACGTGATCGGCCCCGGCATGGGCGAGCAGGGCGAATGGCTCGCCTTCATCGGCACCCACGACGAGGTCGACCGCTCCTCCACACTGCTGTTCCAGGACGACCCGGACACCCCTTGCCAGTGGTTCGTCCGCAGCGAGCCCATCCCCGCCGTCAACCCGTCCCTGGCGTTCGACAAGGAACTGCCGCTGGCCCTGGGCGACACTCTGTCGCGCCGTTACCGGATCGTCGTGGCCGACGGCGCTTGGGACCTCGCCCGCCTGACCCGGCACGTCGAGGAACACCCGTGGTGACACCGCTTCCGGGAGGTGTGGGAATCTCCGGGCTGACCGTGTACGACTGGGAGGCCGCCGACGGACTGTGCGGCGGCACCCCTCACATGCACCTCGTCTGCTCCGAGGCGTACGTCGTCATCGGCGGCGAGGGCAGCGTCCAGACCCTCACCAGCTCCGGTTTCGCCGACACTCCGCTGCGCGCCGGCGACGTCGTCCGGTTCACCCCGGGAACGATCCACCGTCTCGTCAACGCGGGTGACCTGCGGCTCGTCGTGCTGATGCAGAACAGCGGCCTCCCCGAGGCCGGCGACGCCGTCTTCACCTTCCCCGCTCCCTTAATGGCCGACCCCGACGCCTACCGGGCGGCGGCGGCCCTGACCGGCGACCACGGCGCGGCGGCGCGCCGCCGCCGCGACCTGGCGCTCGAAGGGTTCCTGGACCTGCGCCGCGAAGGAGGGCTGCCGGAGTTCCACGCCGCGGCCCACCGCCTGATACGCGAACTCCTGGACCAGTGGGAGATCCGTTGGCGTGACGGCGCTCTGGCGGCGGCCGAGGAGACCGGCCGTCAGTTGGAGCGGCTGAAGGCCGGAGACCTCTCCCACCTCGACCACGGCGCGGTGTCGCGGCTCGAACGCCCGGAGGACCCGCTCTTCGGCATGTGCGGTCTCCTCCACCCCTATTCCGTCCGCACCCTCCCGGCGCGACCGCTCGGCGGCCCGCCGGAATCACACCACCCCCACCCCCACCCCCCGAAGGAACAATTCCGATGAGATTCCGTCATCCACCCCTGATCCTGAGCCTCGTCCTCGCGGTCCTGTCGTCCCTGCTTCTCGGGACCTCGCTCCTCACCGCCCCGCCCGCCGCCGCGGCCACCGTCGACACCAACGCCTGGTACGTCCTGGTCAACCGCAACAGCGGCAAGGCCCTGGACGTCTACAACCTGGCGACCGGCGACGGCGCCCGCATCACCCAGTGGACCAGGAACGACCAGAACCAGCAGCAGTGGCAGTTCGTCGCCTCCGGCGACGGCTACTACCGCGTCAAGTCCCGCCACTCAGGAAAGGCCCTGGACGTCCAGAACAGCTCCACCGCCAACGGCGCCGCGGTTACCCAGTGGACCGACGCGAACGGCACCAACCAGCAGTGGCGGCTCGCCGACAGCGCGGACGGTCACATCCGGCTCGTCGCCCGCCACAGCGGCAAGGCCCTCGAAGTCCAGGGCGCCTCCACCGCCGACGGCGCGAACATCGTCCAGTACGACGACTGGGGCGGCGCCAACCAGCAGTGGCAGCTCGTCAAGGTCGCCGGCGGCACCCCCGGCACCTGTGCCCTTCCCTCGACGTACCGCTGGTCGTCCACGGGCGCGCTCGCGCAGCCCAAGACGGGCTGGGCCGCGCTCAAGGACTTCACCGTCGCCCCCTACAACGGCAGGCACATCGTCTACGCGACGACGCACGGCGCCGCGGGCACGGGTGCGGGCTGGGGTTCGATGAACTTCACCCCGTTCACCGACTGGTCGCAGATGGCCTCGGCCGGTCAGAACGCGATGTCGAACTCCGTCGTCGCGCCCACGCTCTTCCACTTCGCGCCGAAGAACATCTGGGTGCTCGCCTACCAGTGGGGCAGGACGGCCTTCTCGTACCGGACGTCGACCGACCCGACCAACCCGAACGGCTGGTCGGCGGAGCAGGAGCTCTTCTCGGGGACCATCGCCAACTCCGGGACGGGACCGATCGACCAGACGCTGATCGGTGACGGGACGAACATGTACCTGTTCTTCGCCGGTGACAACGGCAAGATCTACCGGGCGAGCATGCCGATCGGGAACTTCCCCGGCAGCTTCGGCACGACCTCGACGGTGGTCATGAGCGACACGACGAACAACCTGTTCGAGGCCCCGCAGGTCTACAAGCTCCAGGGCGAGGAGCGCTACCTCATGATCGTCGAGGCGGTCGGTTCGCAGGGCCGGTACTTCCGCTCGTTCACGGCCACCAGCCTGAACGGCTCGTGGACGCCCCAGGCCGCGACCGAGAGCAACCCCTTCGCCGGCAAGGCCAACAGCGGCGCCACCTGGACCAACGACATCAGCCACGGCGAACTGGTCCGCGCAACCGCCGACCAGACCTTCACGGTCGACCCCTGCAACCTGCGCTTCCTGTACCAGGGACGCGACCCGAACTCCGGCGGCGACTACGGCCAGTGGCCCTACCGGCCGGGCCTGCTGACCCTGCAGCGCTGACGGCGGGCTATGGGTGACGTGTCTCGATTACCGTCGATGAGTTCAGCGGCGAGCCACTGCACGTAAACGTGCTCGGCGTACATCTCGCGGATCTCCTCGCGGCTGTACGCCTCACGTGCGGCGCGGTCGGAGAGCTCGTGCTCGTACGCCCACCGCTCGCCGCCGGACATGTGCTCGGTGCCGTCGGGGCCGCGCTCGACGTCCGCCCCGTACGGCCCCCACTCGTCTGGGTCCGACAAGGGAGGGCCGGCGAGGCGGATCGGGTGCATCGCGTCGTCGAGGGCGTTCCGCGCGGCGACGGTGTCGGCGGCCGTCGCCCCCGCGCCCGGCGGGGGCGGAGTGGGCGGGTGCCGGCGGTCGATCTCGGCGGCGATCCGGGTGGCGTCCTCGGGGCTCGCGTACCGGATGCTCCACACGAGCAGCTCGTCACCGAGCCCGGGCAGGTCGGCGGAGAGCCGTTCGCCGGGGAACAGCTCGGCGAAGGCCCGATGGCGGTGCGCTTCGGTACCAGCAGTTGTTCGCGGATGCCGGGATCGACCTTCGCCTGTTCTCTGTGCCGGCCACCCGATCACCCGCACGGCCCCGCATCGATGACGTGCATCCCGAATCGGATCGGTCCGCACAGCACGAGGATGTCGGCGGCCATCACCCGCTCGTAGAGCTCGGGCCAGGCATCCGACTCCCGTCCGTGCTCGGTCGTGTCCGGCCACACGGCCGTCGCGATGTCCAGGTCGACCGCCCGCACCAGCGAGGTCTTCGCCCCTGCCCCTCCATCACGGCACGGCTGCGCTCCACCAGCCCTCCGCGTTGCTGACCTCGGGAGTCCGCCTTGGCGTGCAAATGATGTATAGGGCACTGAGATCGTCGTGCCGGTACTCGGCGGCGTCGGACGCGGTCATCGGCGGTCTCCTCGCTCCTGGGGGCGACCCCTCCGGGGGCCACCCCCGGCCTGCGGGCGTGCCGGGCCCCCGGGCCACCCGGGGCGACCGAACGAGGGGGGACGGCGAGGAACGGCGTCAGGCGGCGGAGCCGGCGGGATCCCCTGGAGCGCCCGGAGTCTTCGGACCGCCGTCCGGGAGGGGGCGGGCCACCACGCTCTGGGTGGGTTGCTGATGGCCGCCCGAGGCGAGGATGCGGACCTCGTCGCGGTCGCTGATCTCCGCACGGATGATGCCGGTCGCGTCGGTGTAGACGGGATGGCCCCCGGACCCCGTCGCGTGCGTGCGCTCCACGACCACGACGTCCTGGGCCGCACCCGCGGCGTCGGAGAACACCAGCTCGTACCTGAGTGGGCTCATGTGCCCGATTTTACGCTGTTCGGTCGGCTCGACCTCTTACGAGGTGCTGCCTTGGCCGCCGCCGGGCGGCTGCGGCGCGTTGTTCTGCTGCTGCTCCGCCTGCTGCTGGGCGGTGTTCTGTGCGCGCAGGAACTCGATGGCCGCACGTGTCGCGTTCAAGGCCGCGACGATGGCCCTGAAGAGCGCGAGGTAACGAGTCTGGGCTTCCGTGCGCCACGTGTCGAAACGCCGCTTGTCGGCAGTCACGGTCAGCCGCCTGTCGCGCACCTTTGCCGCCGCGTCCCCGTCGTAGATCTTCGAGGCGAGGTAGGGCGGCCAGTCGGCCGCCGTCGCCGCCGTCGCCATCTCCTGGGGGATCGCCCAGGTCTCCGCGGCACAGGAACGGGCCAGATCGGTGAGGCCGCTGCTGAACTGGCCGTAGATGCCGGAGTTCGCGTCGGCTCCCTTGGTCGAATGCTCCGGCAGGGTGGCGATGAAGGAGCTGTAGGGGGAGCCCTTCGCAGGGTGTCCGTACTCGGCCGCGGCCGTTGCGGCGGCGGTCAAGGCCGCCATGGCGTTTCGTTGCGCGGTCCTGAGGGTCATCCATTGGCCCCGCAGCGCCTCGGAGGCCCCGATGGCAGCGGTGGTGGCGCTGTCGAGGGTCCCGGAGTACGTGGTCAGTGCGTTCGCGAGCTCCGTGGCGATACGACTCGCGGCGTCGTCGAGCGAGTTGAAGACGTGGTCCCCCTGGCGCTTGCCTCCGCCCTTCGAGGACCCTTCCCCCGGATCGTTCTTCTTTCCGCCCCCCGCGCGCTGCACGAAGGCTCCACCGTCCGCCTGCCGGGCCGTGGCCCGCTGGAGCGGCGCGTCGCCGGGAGGGGCGCTCATGACGCGTTGGGCGTTGGCCTCCGCTTCGCGTTCGAAACGGTCGGAAGGGTCGGAGACCTTGAGGCCGGCGCCGTTGTCGGTGCCGGCGACGGGGCCCTGGCGCTGCTGGACGACGTGGGTGAGCTCGTGGGCCAGGGTGTGCTTGTCGGCGCCGCCGTCACCGATGACGACATGGCTGCCGGAGGTGTAGGCGCGGGCGCCGACCTCGGCGGCGGAGGCCCGGGCGGCGGCGTCGTCGTGGATGCGGACGTCGGAGAAGTCCGCGCCGAGGCGGGCCTCCATGTCGGTGCGGGTCGCGTCGTCCAGGGCGCGGCCGCCGGAGCGCAGGACGTCGTGGACGGCGGAGCGCTGCACGGCCGGCTGCTCGACATCCCCGTGCCCGCAGCCGGCGCCGTGCCGGTGCTCGTCCTGGGCCCAGGCGTGCCCGTTCTCCTTGAGGAGCTGGACCACGGCGGCGTTCCCCGCGAGCCGCTGGATCTCGGCGAGGCCGGGCCGCTCCGCCGGGCTCGGGCCCGTGGCCTGAGTCCTCGGCCGCTCCTGCCTTCTGGCGGAGGACGCCGTGTCGGGCGCCTGGTCGTGCCTCATGGAGTGCCTTTCGTCGGGTGAGGGACGGAATCGACTCCACCGGAGCGCGGTGAGGGGCGGAAGGGCCCGGGGTGCAGCTCCGCGGGCAGGTGTCACTGCCCGAAGGGGCGCGCGGCGCGCTCCTACCGGACCACCGCGTCGACCAGCGCGGCCAGGGCCGTGCCGAGGGCCTCGGCCCCCGGGCCCGCGGGGCCGCCGGGCTCGGTCATGTAGAGGTCGCGGCGGATCTCGACCATCAGGGCGGAGACCCGCGGATCGCGGCCGTAGTACCGCAGCGGCACGTACGTCCCGGCGAACGGGGTGTCCGTCGCGACGCCCCCGAACCCGCCGAACGCCTCCCGCGCCGCGGCGAGCAGCGCGGGCGGCGTGTGGAACGCGTCCGTGCCGAGGCAGACCGGCGGACGGGGCCCGTCGCCGTGGAGCTCGTACGGCAGCGGCTCCGTCGGGTACGAGTGGACGTCCACGATCACCGCCCGGCCCGTCGCCGCCAGCCGCCCCGCCACGGCTTCGGTCATGCCCTCGGCGTACGGGGTGAAGTAGCGGTCGATCAGCGGTGCCGGGTCGAACCCGGCGGGCCGCAGCGCGGCGCGGTGCGTGGTGCGGGTGTACACCGCGCCCATCCCCACGGCGAGCATCTCCTCGCGCTCGTCGGGGAAGCGCTCCGGGTCGACGACCAGCCGGGACAGCCGGTTGACGAACCGCCAGGGCGCCGTCCCCGCCGCCCCCGCCGCGACGGCGGCGATCTCCGCGGTGTGCGCGTCGGTGATGTGGGACAGTTCGGCGGCGAGTTCCCCGTCGCCGAGCACGATGCCCTCGCGCACGTCCGGCGGTACCACGGGCGACGAGTGCGGCACGTGGAGGAGGACGGGGGAGTCCGCGGCGCCGGCGAGTAGTGCGAAGGAGTCCTGGGTCATTCGGCCCACCCTTCCACAGACCGGCGGCCGCGCGGGCGCCCGGGAGTCGCTCGCCTCCGCGCGCGGGGGTCCGAGGGCCGCTCGCCTCCGCGCCCGGGCGCCCGAGAGCCGCTCGCCCCCGTGCCCGGGCGCCCCCCACCCCGCCCCTCCCGTCGAGAAACCGCTGGTTAGAGTGGTGGGAGGTCGCGCCGCCGCACCAGGAGCGGGCGCATGACCGGGCCGACTGTCGACCACAGGGTCCCGTAGACCGTCCCGACCCCTGTCTCGTCCGGCCCATGGCCGCCTGCCCGGAAACGCCGCATCACATGAGCACCGACACCGCCCTGCGCACCGAAGTCCCCTCGGGGAGCCCCCGCCGACCGAGGATGAGCGGCCGGGCCCCGGCCCGCCCCGCACCCGGCGCGGCCTTCCACAGCGTCAGCGCGGCGACCGCCGCCCTGCTCGGGCTGGTCGCCCTCGGCGCCCTGATCCACGAGCCGGTGCTGATACCGCCGCTCGCCGCCAGCGCGGCCCTGGTGCACTGCGCGCCCGCGCTGCCGCTGGCCCAGCCCCGCAGCGTGGTCGTCGGCCACCTCCTGGGCGCCGCCGCCGGATACGCGGTGGCGGCCGCCGCCGGCGGCAGCGCGTGGGCCGCCGCCGTGGCGGCCGGCGTGACCCTCGCGCTCACCACGCTCGCGAGGACCCCGCACTCCCCGGCCTGCGCGACCTCCGTCGTCATCGTGCTCCAGGCGCCCGCGCCTGCCCGGTTCGTGCCGCTCCTCTTCGGGTCCACGGTCCTCCTCGTCCTCACCGCGTACTGCGCGTCCCGCATCCGCCGCCGCGCACCCAGGTACCCCGCGTACTGGTGGTGAGCGGGGCCCTGCGCCCCACGTGAGCGCCGTACGCCCTCCCCGGCGCGGGTGAGCGGGGCGCCCGCGGCCGGTGCGCCCCGGAGTGCCGCGCTCCCGGGCGCCGTTCCCGTAGGTGATCGGGTCACGTTGCGGCCGCTTCCGGTCGGAAACCCCGGTGATGCCCCGGATCGTCCCCGCCCGGGGCCCCCGAGGGCGTATTCCCTTCCATGCGATGCCCGAACGTGCGTCGCGCAGTGAGGGGAGAGAACCGCATGCCGTCCTCCTGGCCCGATCTCCGGCAGGACTTCGCCGCGTCCCTCGTCGTCTTCCTCGTGGCACTCCCGCTGTGCGTCGGCGTGGCCGTCGCCTCCGGTGTCCCCGCCGAACTCGGCCTGGTCACCGGCATCGTGGGCGGAGTCGTCACCGGCCTCATGCGGGGCAGCAGCCTCCAGGTCTCCGGACCGGCCGCGGGGCTCACCGTGCTCGTCTTCGAGGCGGTCAGGAGCTTCGGGCTGCCCGCGCTCGGCGTCATCGTGCTCCTCGCGGGGCTGCTCCAGGTCGTGGTGGGCCTGCTGAAGTGGGGCCGCTGGTTCCGTGCCATCTCCGTCTCGGTCGTCGAGGGCATGCTGGCCGGCATCGGCCTCGTCATCGTGGCCGGCCAGCTCTACGCGGCCCTCGGCGTCAGCGCCCCGGCGTCGGGCACGGCCAGGATCGCCGGACTGCCCGCCACGCTCTGGGGGGCGCTGACCGGCGCCGCCGGCACCCTGGCGCCGCTCGCCGTCGCGGCCGGCACCGTGGTGGTGATCGTAGGGTGGCGGCACGTCCCGAAACCGCTGCGGGCCGTGCCCGGAGCGCTCGTCGCGGTCCTGCTCGCGGCCCTCGCGACCGCGCTCTGCGACCTTCCCGTGGCCACCGTGCGGGTCGGCGGGGTCCTCGACGCCGTCCGGATGCCCGGACCGGACGCCTTCGTCGCGCTGACCGACGTCGCCCTGCTCGGAACGGTCCTCGCCTTCGCGCTGATCGCCTCCGCCGAGTCGCTGTTCGGCGCGGCGGCGGTGGACCGGCTGCACGACGGACCGCGCACCGACTACGACCGGGAACTCGTCGCCCAGGGCTTCGGCAACACCGTCTGCGGCCTGCTCGGCGCGCTGCCCATGACCGCCGTGATCGTCCGCAGTTCGGCCAACGTCCAGGCCGGCGCCAGGACCAAGGCGTCCCGCGTGCTCCACGGCGTGTGGCTGCTGGTCTTCGCCGCCCTGCTGCCCGCCACCCTCGCCCATGTGCCGCTCGCGGCGCTCGCCGGGATCCTCGTCCACGCCGGCTGGAAGCTCATCCCCTTCCGGGGCGTGGTCGCCCTGTGGCGCGGACACCGGGGCGAGGCCTTCGTCCTCGTCGTGACGGCCGGCGCCATCGTCACCGTCAGCATGCTCGAAGGCGTCCTGATCGGACTCGTCCTCTCCGTCGCCAAGGCGGCCTGGGACGTCTCGCACCTCCGGGTCGAGCACACCGACGACGGCCACGGCCCGGTGCGGGTGCGGCTGTCCGGCAACGCCAACTTCCTGCGGCTGCCGAAGATCCTCGACACGCTCGAATCGCTGCCGGGCGACCGCCCGGTCGAACTCGACCTCGCCGGGATCCACCACCTCGACCACGCCTGCCGCGCGGCGCTGGAGGCATGGGCGGAGCGCCACCGCACGGCCGGCACCGCCTCCGTACTCCTCCACGGGCACCCCTGACGCGCTCAGCGCACCGCGCCGAGGAACGCCCGGGTGCGCTCGTGCGCGGGCGAGTCCAGGAGCTCGTCCGCCGGGCCCGACTCGACGACGCGACCGCGGTCGAACATGAGGACCCGGTCGGAGACGTCCCGCGCGAAGCCCATCTCGTGCGTCACGCACAGCAGGGTGATGTCCGTGCCGCGGGCGATGTCCCGCAGCACGTCGAGGACCTCCGCGACCAGCTCCGGGTCGAGGGCCGAGGTCACTTCGTCGAGGAGCAGGATCC
Organism: Streptomyces sp. NPDC056361; assembly: GCF_042262805.1. NCBI lineage: Bacteria > Bacillati > Actinomycetota > Actinomycetes > Kitasatosporales > Streptomycetaceae > Streptomyces > Streptomyces sp. NPDC056361. The sequence continues at coordinate 11,210 of NZ_JBHJQI010000009.1, read as the reverse complement.
CCGGGCGCATGGCCAGCGCCCGGGCGATGGCGACGCGCTGCTGCTGGCCGCCGGAGAGCCGGGTGGGGCGGGCGTCGACCTTGTCGCCGAGCCCGACCAGGTCCAGCAGGTCCCTGGCCGTGCGGTCCGCCTCCTCCCGGCTCTCGCCGAGCACGTGCACGGGCGCCTCGACGACGTTCTCGAGCACGCTCATGTGGGGGAACAGGTTGAACTGCTGGAAGACCATGCCGATCCGGCGCCGCCGCTCGGCGAGCCGCCGCTCGCTCGCCGGCACCAGCGTCCCCGGCGTCCTGCCCGGCATGTGGGAGTAGGGCTGCCCGTCGACGTGGATGACGCCGCCGGTGACCCGCTCCAGCGTCATGAGCAGCCGCAGGATGGTGGTCTTCCCGGAGCCGCTCGGGCCGATCAGCGTCACCCGCTCCCCGCGGCCGACCTCCAGATCGAGCGCGTCGAGCACCGTGTGATCCCCGTACCGCTTCGTGACCCGCTCGAAGCGGACCGCCGGGTCCTCAGTGGGCAAGGCGTGCCTCCAGTCGTCGTACCAGCAGGGACGTCGGCCAGCTCGCGAGCAGGAACACCGCGCCGGCCAGGGTGAAGCTCTCCAGATAGGCGAAGTGCGTGCTGCCGAACGTGTTCGCCTCGTGGACCATCTCGTGCACCGTGATCACCGACAGCAGGGGAGTCTCCTTGAACAGCGAGACCGCGTAGTTGCCCAGCGGCGGCAGGACGTTGCGGACGGCCTGCGGCAGCACCACCGCCCGCCACACCCGTCGGCGCGGCAGCGACAGCGCCGTGCACGCCTCCCACTGCCCGCGCGGAACGGCGTCGATGCCCGTCCGGTACACCTCGGAGAGATACGTGGCGTAGTGCACGCCCAGGACGAGGACGCCCAGCGCGAGCGCGTCGAGGGAGGGGATCAGCACCCAGGCCGCGAACAGCTGCACGAGGAGCGGTGTCGAGCGGACGAACCCGGCGGCGCCGGCCACCGGAACGGCCACCCAGCGGGGGCCCGCCCGCCGGACCACGGCGAGCACGAGGCCGAGCACCACCGCCACGGCGAAGCCGAGGGCGGTCGCGAGCAACGTGACGCCGAACCCTTCGAGAACCGCGGGCAGCGCGTCGCCGGCCGCTTCCCCGTCCCACATCAGACACCGCCTTCCTGGCCGAGCCGGGCCTTCGCCGCCCGCTCCAGGGCGTTCATGAGGAGGGCGAGCACGGCGGCCATGGCGCCGTAGACCCCGAGGAGCAGCAGGTACGAGGCCGCCGTCGCGCCCGTCGCGGAACGCACCTGGTCGATCTGGAAGGTGAGGTCGGGGACCGTGACCAGGGACAGCAGCGGCGTCGCCTTCAGGAGCTGCACGAGCAGGTTCTCGAACGGGGCGACCATCAGGGCGTGCGCCTGCGGCAGGACGATCCGGCGCAGCCGCAGCCCCGGCCCCATGGACAGCGCGATCCCCGCCTCGGTCTGGGCGCGGGGCACGGCGGCCACCGCGCCCCGCACCACCTCGGCGCCGTACGCCCCGAAGTTGAGGCCGAGCGCGAGGACGCCGCAGGCCAGCGGTTCGAGCCGGAACCCGAGCATCGGCAGTGCGAAGAACAGCCAGAACAGCTGGACGTACAGCGAGGTGCCGCGGAAGAACTCGACGACGAGCCGCGCCCCGCCCCGCACCGGCAGCCGCGCCGACCGGGACGCCAGCCCGAGCGCGTACGCGAGGACCAGGGCGAGCGCGGCCCCGAGCACGGTGGCCTCCGCCGTGACGAGCAGCCCGTCGGCGAGCCGGGGGAGCGCGCCGCGGACCTCGGACGGGAAGTCAGCCACGGCGGCCGCCCCTCACCCGGCGCACAGGTCCGCCGTGCGCAGGGTGCGCGGCGGCACCTCGCGTGCGGTGAAGCCGTAGCGGCCGATGAGCCCGACGAACCGGTCGGGGGAGTCCGTGATCTTCCGCAGCTCGCGGTTGAAGGCATCGCGCAGATCGGCCGCTCCCGATCGGAACACCGCGCCGCCCGCGCCCAGTTGGCGTACCCCGTCGACGACGGGGACGAACGGCTCGGTCACCCGCACCGAGGCGTCCCGGTTCGTCCGGGCCAGCCAGCGCAGGGAGATCGCGGTCAGTGCGAAGGCGTCGATCCGGCCGGCCAGCAGGGCGTCGAGCCCGTCCTGCTGCCGGGCCAGCGTCTTCACCCGCCCGTCGGGAACGCCCGCCGCCTTCGCGTACGACGCCTCGACGGCGGCCGTCAGCACGCCCACGGTGGCGCCCGCCGCCGCGCAGGACTCCAGGTCGCTCAGTGCCTTCGGATCGTCGGAGCGGACCATGAGGGCGGTGGGCGAGACGAACTCCGGCTCGGAGAAGACCACCTTGGCGCATCGCTCCGGCGTGATCGACATGCCCGCGCTGACGACGTCGAACCGGTCGGCGAGCAGTCCGGGGATGAGTGCCCCGAACTCCGTGAGCGTCGGCCGCAGTTCGCGCACGCCGAGGGCCGAGAAGATCTCCCGGTGCAACGTCGGCGCCTCGCCGGCGAGTTCGCCGCCGTCCTGGAAGCCGTACGGTGCCTCACCGGCGAACCCCACCCGCACGAAGCCCTGCCGGCGCAGCTCGGCGAGCAGGCCGCCGTCGCCACGGGGCGCGCCCGTCCCCGGCTGGGTGCGGGTGCACGCGGCCAGGGGGCCGGCCGCCAGGGCGAGGCCGGCGGCGAGCGACGTCCGGGTGAGGAACCGGCGGCGGTCGAGTCCGCTGCCACCCGTCACGACCGGTCCCCCGGGCGGGCGGCGATGAACGAGGGGCGTCGGACCGGGGCGGCGAAGGGCAGCTCCGGGAGGTTCTCGACGCTGTTGAAGACCAGGAACACGTTGCTCCGCGGGTAGGGGGTGATGTTGTCGCCCGAACCGTGCAGCGCGTTGCAGTCGAACCAGGTGGCGGAGCCCGCCGGACCCGTGAAGTGGCGGATTCCGCACGCGTCCGCGAAGGTCGTCAGCGCCTCGTGGGACGGTGTCCCGGCGTCCTGCATCCGCAGCGACTTCTTGTAGTTGTCCCGGGGCGTCTCGCCCGCGCAGCCCAGGAAGGTGCGGTGCGAGCCCGGCATGATCATCAGGCTGCCGTTGGTGGTGTGGTTCGGGGTCAGCGCGATCGACACCGAGACCGTCCGCATCTGCGGCAGGCCGTCCTCCGCGTGCCAGGTCTCGAAGTCGGAGTGCCAGGAGAAGCCGCTGGCGCCGAAGCCCGGCTTGACGTTGATCCGCGACTGGTGGACGTAGACGTCGGAGCCGAGGATCTGGCGGGCGCGGCCCACGACCCGCGGGTCCGCCGCGAGCCGGGCGAAGGCCTCGCTGATCCGGTGGACCTCGAAGACGGAGCGGATCTCCTGGGAGCGGGGCTCGACGACCGCCCGCTCGTCCGACCGCACGGCGGGGTCGGCGACGAGCCGGTCGAGCTCGGCCCGGAGCTCCTCGACCTCGCCGGCCGTGACGAGCTCGTCCACCGTGACGAACCCGTCGCGGTCGTACTCCTCCAGTTCACGGGCCCAGAACGGTCCCGCGGTGCCGGGCTCGGACCACACGACGGGGTCCTTGCGGCCGATGAGCACCTCCTCGGCGCCGCGGGTGGGGTAGAGGTCGACGGGGCGGGCGGGGGCGGAGGTCATGGGCTGGAATGCCTTCCTTTCGCGTACGGACGGAGGTGCGGGCGAGCGAGGACGGGGGCGGACCGGTGTCGCGGAGCCGTCGGCGGACCGGGCACGGTCGGGCCGGCCGCGGTCGGGCCGGCCGCGGTCAGGCCGGGCCCGGATCGGTGAGGAGCGGGTAGACGCCGTTCGCGTCGTGGTCCTCGCGGCCGGTGACGGGCGGGTTGAACACGCAGAGGCAGCGGAAGTCCCGCTTGACCTTGAGGGTGTGGCGCTCGTGCCGGTCGAGCAGGTACATCGTCCCGGGCAGGACCGTGTAGGTCCGGCCCGTCTCGTGGTCGGTGAGTTCGGCCTCGCCGGCGGTGCACACGACGGCCTCGACGTGGTGCGCGTACCACATGGACGTCTCGGTGCCGGCGTACAGCACCGTCTCGTGGAGGGAGAAGCCGACCCGCTCGCGGGCCAGCACGATGCGCTTGCTCTCCCAGGTCCCGGAGGCGGCCCGCACGTGCCGCTCGGTGTTCTCCAGCTCGTCGAAGGAACGGACGATCATGGGCGATGGCCTTTCGGTGGAGGGTGGTCGGGTGCTCCGGGCGGTGGGCCCGGGAGGCGTGATCAGGCGGCGAGGCGGCCGACGGCGTGGCGCACGGAGCGGGCCAGGATGCCGAGGCCCTCGTCGAGTTCGTCGTCCGTGGCGGTCAGCGGCGGCAGTAGTTTGACCACCTCGCCGCGCGGCCCCGACGTCTCCAGGAGCAGCCCGAGTTCGAAGGCCCGCCGGCACACGGCCTCGGCGCGCTCCCCGTCGGCGAACTCCAGGCCCCAGACCAGACCGCGGCCCCGCACGGCGACGCCGGCGCGCCCGTCGCCGCCGCAGAGGTCGAGCAGGGCGCTCTCCACCCGGCCGGCCCGGCCGAGCGTGCGCTCGCGCAGGACGCCGTCGCGCCAGTACGCGTCCAGGGCGGCGGTGGCGGTGACGAAGGCGGGGTTGTTGCCGCGGAAGGTCCCGTTGTGCTCGCCCGGCTCCCAGACGTCGAGCTCCGGTTTGAACAGGCAGAGGGCCAGGGGCAGGCCGTAGCCGCTGATGGACTTGGAGAGGGTGACGATGTCGGGCGTGATGCCCGCCTCCTCGAAGGAGAAGAAGTCGCCGGTGCGCCCGCAGCCCATCTGGACGTCGTCCACGACGAGGAGCATGTCGTGCCGGCGGCAGAGCTCCGAGAGCGCGCGCAGCCACTCGGCGCGGGCGACGTTGACGCCGCCCTCGCCCTGGACCGTCTCGACGATCACGGCCGCGGGCTGGTCGAGGCCGGAGCCGGGGTCGTCGAGGAGCCGCTCGAACCAGAGGAAGTCCGGGACCCGCCCGCCCAGGTAGTGGTCGAAGGGCATCCGGGTGGCGTGGGGGAGGGGCACGCCCGCTCCGGCGCGTTTGGCGGCGTTGCCGGTGACGGCGAGCGAGCCGAGCGACATGCCGTGGAAGGCGTTGGTGAACGAGACGACGGACTCGCGCCCGGTGACCTTGCGGGCGAGCTTCAGCGCGGCCTCGACCGCGTTGGTGCCCGTGGGGCCGGGGAACATCACCTTGTAGGGCAGGGCGCGGGGTTCCAGGACCGTCGATCGGAAGGTCTCCAGGAAGTCGCGTTTGGCCGTGGTCGACATGTCGAGGCCGTGGGTGATGCCGTCGTCGGCGAGGTAGTCGAGCAGGGCGCGCTTGAGCACCGGATGGTTGTGGCCGTAGTTCAGCGAGCCCGCCCCGGCGAAGAAGTCGAGGTAGGGCCGTCCCTGCTCGTCGTAGATCCGGCTCCCGCCGGCGCGTTCGAACACCACCGGCCAGGCGCGGCAGTAGCTGCGTACCTCCGATTCGACGGTCTCGAAGACGGAGGGGGCGATGTCGGTGAGGGTCACGGAGTGTCTTCTCCAGGGTCTGGTTCGGCGTGGGGCGGCGGGACGGCTCGGGCGGCGGGGCGGCTCAGGAGGCGGGGCGGTGGAGGGGGCCGATGCGGTACAGCAACTCGGACTCGTGTCCCGTCGTGGGGAAGGCGGCGGACGGGAACAGGACCTCCTGGGTCAGGTCCGCCCCGTGCCGTCGCGCGTAGGACCGGAAGAGCCGGTCGGACGCCAGGTTCCCCGGCGTGACGGTCGCCTCGATCCCGCGGAGTCCGTGCTCGGCGGCCACGCGGTCGGACAGGGCGTCGAGCAGGTTCCCGGCTACCCCGCTTCCGCGGTGCGAACCCTCCACGGCGACCTGCCAGACGAAGAGCGTCCCCGGCGCGTCCGGGCGCAGGTATCCGGTGACGAAGCCGATCGGTCGTCCGGAGGCGTCACGGGCGACGGCGGTGGTGTCGGCGAAGTCGCGGCACCACAGCAGGTAGCTGTACGGCGAGTTGAGGTCGAGTTCCCCCGAGCCGCGTGCGATCCGCCAGAGCTCGGCACCGTCCGCGAGGCGGGCCGGGCCGATGGAGACGCCGTCGACCGGGGAGGTCGGAGGGGCAGTGGTCATGGGCGCCGAAGTTACCGAGCGAATGACGGAACTTCCTGGGGCGATGGGGTTGTTCGAGGAGTGGTGACGTGATAGGTGCACCGAACGGCCTGAGGGGAGGAATCGGTCTCCTTGCGCACGGCGAAGTGCATCAAAGCGGGATGAGGTACCCGTTTGTTGCGGATGGGTAACGCCTGTTGGGGGAAGCGTCCGGATCCTCAACACCATGAGAAAATCCGGCGCTTCGCGTTTGAAGGTGCCGGGAGCGGTGAGGCGTACCGGTCGACTCCGCGGCCCTGTGGCCTGGATCACGCTTGAGGTTGACCTCGGGTCAGGGTGGAGGCTCGTCGCATCGGCAAGACGCCGACCCGGGCACCACCGATGTGAAGGAGTACCCATGTCCACCCACTTCTCCGGCCAGGCACAGGATCGTCCGAACCTCCGGAAGGCCATCGAGGAGCTGGTCGAGTCCGGTTTCGTCGGGGTCCAGCTCCGGGTTAACGACGAGCGGGGCGAATGGGTCGGCGGTGCCGGTGCGCGCGAGCTGGGCGGGAGCGACGAGCCGCTGACGAACGGGCACTTCCGCATCGGCAGCAGCACCAAGAACTTCGTCGCCACCACGGTGCTCCTGCTGGTGGCCGAGGGCAGGATCGACCTGGACGCCCCGGTCGACGACCACCTTCCCGAGTTCGGTCTCGACCGGCGGATCACGGTGCGGATGCTGTTGCAGCACACCAGCGGGATCTTCAACCACACCGGCGAACTCGAGCAGGACGGGACGATCGTCCCGGGGGTCCCTTGGCGGGGCAAGGAGTGGGTGGACAACCGCTTCCACACCTACCGGCCCGAAGAGCTCGTGCGGCTGTCGTCGTCCAAGCCGGCGCGGTTCGCGCCGGGTACGGGATGGAGCTACGCGAACACCAACTACGTGCTGGCCCGGCTGGTCGTCGAGAAGGTCACCGGCCGTCCGTTCGCCGAGGAGCTGCGGAGGCTGATCCTGGCGCCGCTGGGGATGACCGGCACGGTGGCGCCGGGCGCCTCGCCGGAGATCCCCGAGCCGCACCACCACGGCTACTACCGCTACGAGGACGCCGGGCAGGAGCTGACGATCGACGTCACCCGTCAGAACCCGACCTGGGTCGGAGCCGGTGGCGACCTGATCTCGACCACGCGGGACCTGCACACGTACTTCTCCGCGCTCAACGGCGGCAAGCTCCTGCCCGCCGGGCTGCTGGCCGAGATGCGCACGCCGGAGGCGACGGTCGGATACGGCCTGGGGGTGTTCGCGCAGGAGACGGAGGGCGGCACCGTCTACCACCACAACGGCGCCGTCATGGGCTCGGCCGCGCTGATGTACAGCAGTCCCGACGGCGGCAGGACCCTGACCGCCGGGCTCACCTGGGTGGACGACGCCGACCTGTCGATAGCGCCGGCCTTCCAGGCCGCCCAACAGCGTTTGGTCGGCGAGGTGTTCTGCGGCAAGCTGAGCCGATGAGCAACGGAGTCACGATCGGGCAGGCGGCGGCGTTCGTCGACGTCACGGTCAAGACGGTGCGGCACTACCACAAGCTCGGTCTGGTCGCGGAGCCGGAACGGGACGGCTCCGGCTATCGGCGCTACGGCTCCGGCGAGCTGCTGCGGCTGGTGCAGGTGAGGACCCTGGCCGCCGCGGGCGTGCCGCTGGCCGAGATCGGGCCGCTGCTCGACGCCGATGCCGCGCGGTTCGGCGCCGCGCTCGCCGACGTCGGGCGGCAGCTCACCGAGCGCATCGACGAGCTCGTCGCCCGCCGCGCCACACTGGACCGGCTCGCCGACGGCGACCGGGCCCTGCTGCCCGACCGCGCCTGCGCGATCCTGGACCGGATGCCCGGCCTCGGCTTCGGCCCCGACCACGTGGCCGCGCAACGCGAGGCCCTGGTGCTGGCCCGGGCCCTGGTGCCGGAGGGGTTCGACGGCTTCCTGGACCAGCTCGAACACGGTCTGGACGACCCCGATTACGTCGAACTGGCCAAGCGCGGCCAGGAGGCGGAGGCCTGGGAGCCGGACGACCCGAGGATCGAGGAACTCGCGACCGCCATGGCCGACCGCTACCTCGCCAACCCGGCACTGCTGGGGGATCACGCCAGCCGGCGTGCATGGGCCAAGGCCTCGGCCCAGTACGAGCTGATCAACAACCACCGGGAGGACCGGGCGCCGGTCGCGGCCCGGCTGACCGCGCTCACCGAGGCCAGGCTCCGCTCCGCGGGCGTGCCCATGCCGCAGCGGTGACGCGCCCGGTGCGCGCCGGGCCGGGCACCCGCCGGTGCCCGGTCCGGTGTGCCGGGTCTACCAGATCGCCTCGATCCACTCCGGGTGGTCGATGAACGGGTTCCGGTTGTGCTGGTAGGTGTTGAAGATGATGTCGTTGCGGCGCTCTTCGAACGCGCTCGGCGGGTCCTGCTCGTTCCACTGCTTCAGGACCGAGAGCCGGCCGTGGAAGGGGACGCTGCCGTTCGTGGTCGAGTCGTTGGGCTCCAGGTCCGCCCAGGCGTCGTCGCCCTCGTAGCGGACGGCCATGTAGAGGATCATGCGGGCCACGTCGCCCTTGTCGGCGTCGCGCGGCTCGAAGGAGTTGCTGTCCGTGTAGCTGCCGGGGGCGCCGCTGACCGCGCTGCCGCCGTTGTCGAAGTCCTTGTTGCCGCGGATGCTGTTGACCTGGACGTCCGCCGCGCGCAGGTGGTGGAGGTCGGTGCCGGGGCCGGCGGAGGTGCCGAAGTTGCCGTGGGACTGGGCCCAGGTGTGCTCGCGGTTCCAGTCGCCGACGGCGCCGCCGTTGAGGGACTTGCTCCGCGAGGTGCCGCTGTAGAGCAGGATCACGTTGGCGGTGTTGTTCGGGTCCTGGTCGGTGGTCTTCAGGGCGTTCCAGACCGCGTCGTACGAGATCTTGCTCTGGCTGCTGATGATGGTGTGCAGCGAGGACTTGAGGCTGGTGCCGGTCTTGCCGATCGCGTTCTTGTAGTACGTGCTGTCGTACGCCGTGGTCGTGGCGCTCGCGGGGGTCGCGGCGACCGTCGGCACGGTGAGGGTGACGAGGGCGGCGGCTATCGAGGCCGCCCAGGTCTTCCAGCGACCTGTCTGTGCAACGGACATGGGGGGTGCCCTTTCCCGGGTGTGTCACGCGCCGGATCGCGGCCCCGGCTCAAGGGTTCCGCGTTCTACGCGTGTTGACTTCGTGTCAGCCGGGAGCGTGGCACAAGACAGGTACCTGTCATGTAACGGGAAAGAGGCTGTTGCGTGACGTTCTCGCATCTCACACAACCGAACCGCCCCAGGGATGCTCAGACGCCCCGGACGTCCACCGGCATCCCCTTCGGCTCCTTGATCCGCTTCATGATGATCTGCGAGTTGACCTCGGTGACCCCGGCCAGGGTCGTCAGCCGCTCGATCCAGAGCCGCTCGTACGCCGCGAGGTCGGCCACCGCGATCCGCAGCAGGCACCCGGGGCTGCCGAAGAGCCGGTACGCCTCGATGACGTCCGGGACGTCCTGGAGCGCCTCCTCGAAGGCCTCCACCGTCTCCCGGTCCCGCCGCACCTCCACCGAGACGAGCACCTCGAAGCCGCGCCCCACCGCCGCCGGGTCGATGATCGCCCGGTAGCCCTGGATCACCCCGTCCTGCTCCAGCTGGCGCACCCGCCGCAGGCACGGGGACGGGCTGAGGCCGACCCGCTGGGCCAGCTCCTGGTTGCTCAGTCGGCCGTCGCTCTGGAGCTCACGCAAGATGTGGAGATCAATTCGGTCCATGGCGCAATTATCTACCACGATGAAACGTTGCCCCGGGTGATTTCGCAATCGTCTTGCGCACCTCCTGTCCTATCGTTGCGAGAGCAGGGCGATATCGGTACGGAGTAAGGACGGCAGGCATGAAGCGGACGAACGACGGGGGAGCGCGCCGGATCGTCGTCATCAGCACCGGCGGCACGATCGCCAGCCGCTGGCAGGGCACCGGATACGCGGCCGACGCCTCCGGAAACGACGTCCTGGCCACCGCCCCCCTCCCCGAAGGCGTGACCGTCGAGGTCGTCGACCTCTTCAACGTCAACAGCTCCCGCATGACCGCCGCCCACCAGCTGGCGCTGCTGCGGACCGTCCACGAGACGTTCGCCGACCCCGGCGTCGACGGCATCGTGGTCACCCACGGCACCGACACGCTGGAGGAGACCGCCTTCTTCCTCGACCTCCACCACGCCGACGCCCGCCCGGTCGTCCTCACCGGCGCCCAGCGCCCCTTCGGCACCGGCGACGGCGACGGCCCCGGCAACCTGTACGACGCGCTCCAGGTCGCCGCCACCGTCCGCGAACTCGGCGTCCTCGTCGTCTTCGACGGCCGCGTCCACGCCGCGCGCGGCACCGTCAAGACCCAGACCCTCGCCGCCGACGCCTTCTCCGACCCCTCCGCCGAGCGCCTCGGCCGCGTCGGCTTCTCCCGCGTCGACATCGAGCGCCAGCCCGAGCGCCCCGCGCCGCTGCCGCTCCCCGCCGCCGCCCGGACCGCGATACCCGGCGCGACCGGCCCCGACGCCACCCCGCTGCCCCGCGTCGACATCGTGAGCCACCACTCCGACGGCGACCCGTTCCTGTTCGAAGCCGCCGTCGCCGCCGGCGCCCGGGGCATCGTCCTCGAAGCGACCGGGGCGGGCAACGCCACCCCCGAGATCGCCGCCGCCGTCGCGGACGCCGTCGCCCAGGGCGTCCTCGTCGCCGTCAGCACCCGGGTCCCCGCCGGACCGCTCGCCGAGATCTACACCGGCGGCGGAGCCGTCGACCTCGTCGCCGCCGGCGCGGTGCTCACCGGCACGCTCCGGTCCGCCCAGGCCCGGATCGCCCTCCTCGCCACGCTCCTCGCCGACGGCGGCTCCGGCGACCCCGCCCGCGGCTCCGCCGTGCTGCGCCGGCTCCTGGAGGGCCCGGTCCGCGCCGAGCCCGCGCTCGCCACCGGCGGCTCCCGCTCGGCCACGGCCGTCGCCGGCCGCGCCTGACCGGCGCGCCCCAGGAGGTCCCGCCGATCAGGCCGGGCTCGCGGAGCCCGGGCCGGGCTCCCTGATCCGGCCCGCCCGATCGACAGGACACTCCCCAGA